>JBIOWA010000146.1:0-8755 GCA_044868045.1 Candidatus Limnocylindrales bacterium | reverse complement strand
CCTCCCCACGATGGGGTTCATCGCCAACCCGCTCGACCCGTGGGGCGCCGCCGATGCCGGCGAAGCGTACGGCGCGGTCTTCGAGTCGATGGCCGCCTCGGACGCCTACGACGTCCTCGTCCTCGTCCACGATTTCCCGTATCGCTCACTGCCGGCCGAGATCGCGACCGCAAACGAGGTCACCCGCGCCTTGCTCGCCGCGACCCGCGATCGGCCATGGCTCCTGCCGGTGTACGTGTCGCTTACATCCGGTGAGCCGCCGCCCGAGACGAAGGCCTTCCTCGACGACCTGGGCAACGGCGCCCCGTTGCTGCGCGGCGCGAGCGAGGCCTTCCGCGCCATCGGCGCGCTCGCCCGGTGGGAGCGCCGTCGAGGACGCCGGCTCGCGGATGGCCCGTGGCGGGCGACCTGGCCCGACATCGGCGCCGACCGGACCGCCTACGGGCTCGACCCGGTCGCAGTCTACGTGCCGGCAACTCCCACCATGCGCGCCCTCCCGGAGCGCGAGAGCCTCGACCTGCTGCGCGCGGCGGGTGTAGCCGTCACACCGGCCGTCGCCGTTCCCGATGCGGAGGCGGCCGTCGAGGCCGCGCGTCCACTCGACGCCCACGCGGTCGTGCTCAAGATCGACGCGCTCGACGTGCCCCACAAGAGCGATCTCGGGCTCGTCCGCGTCGGCCTGCGCGGTGATGAGGAAGTCCGCGCTGCGGCGGTCGACCTGCTCGCGACGGCGACCCGTCACGGCATCGTCGCGCGGGGCCTGCTCGTCGAGCCGATGGCCGACCCGGGCGTCGAGCTGATCGTCGGGATCCGCCGCGACCCGTCGTTCGGGCCGTGCGTCGTGGTCGGACTCGGCGGCGTGTTCACGGAGGTGCTCGACGATGTCGCGATCCGCCTCGCTCCGGTCACGGGCACCGTGGCCACATCGATGCTCGAGGAACTCCGGGGGGCGCGGTTGCTCGATGGCGTGCGCGGCGGCGCCCCGATCGATCGAGCCGCGGTCGCCTCGCTGATCGTCGAGCTCTCGAAGCTGGCGGTCGAACGCGGCGATCTGCTCGAGGTCGATCTCAACCCGGTGATCGCCTCGTCCGATGGTGCGGTCGCGGTCGATGCCCTCGTCGTCCTGGCGGGGCCGCCCGCCGAACTGCTCGGTCATGTCTGACGACCCTGTCCTGCTCCGCGACGAGACGTCGTGGGGCGTGCGCCTGACGCTCAACCGGCCGTCGAAGCTCAACGCGATCTCCAGCGAGCTGCGCGAGGCCCTCGCCGATGCGATCGCCGACGCGGCCGAGGACGACCGTGTCCGGGTCATCGCTATCGCCGGTGCCGGCCGGGCGTTCTGCGCGGGCTACGACCTCGCCGATGCCGCCCCGCCGACCGCGTGGGCATGGCGCGACGTCCTCGCCCGCGACGTCGAGGCGACGCTGGCCGTCTGGTCGTGTCCGAAGCCCGTCGTCGCGCAGATCCACGGCTTCGCGCTGGCCGGCGGCCTCGAGCTGGCGATGGCCTGCGACCTCATCGTCGCCGCCGACGACGCGCAGCTCGGCGAGCCGGAGATCCGGTTCGGGTCCGCCCCGGTCACGCTGCTCATGCCGTTCCTCATCGGGCAGAAGAAGACCCGAGAGCTGCTGATGACCGGCGACCTGATCGATGCCGCGGAAGCGCATCGGATCGGGCTCGTGAATCGGGTCGTCCCGCGTGAGCGGTTGGACGACGAGGTCGATGCGCTCGCCGACCGCCTGGCCCGCGTCGCGCCGGACGTCATGGCCCCGACGAAGCTGATGCTCAATCGAGCGATGGATGCCGCCGGATTTGCCGCCGCCGTGGAGATGGGGCTGGACCTCCAGTCGTTCATCAACATGAGTGAGACTGCTCGCGAGTTCGACGCAATCGTCCAGTCGGAAGGCCTGAAGGCAGCGCTGGCCTGGCGCGATCAGCGCTACGAGGAGCGCTTAGCCGAGGGTGCTTTGCGCCGCGAGCGGGCGGTCGAGGCCAAGGCGGAGGGGAGCACCCGAAGCGAGCGCACCTGAAGGTGCGTGAGTGAGGGGCGGACCCGACAACGCAGGCATCGGCCGTCCGAGAGCGGCGCAGTAGCGTCCGGCGTGACGCCCGCCCGTAGGGGGGTCCGGGCGGGTCGTCACGCGGACGCCTGGGGAAGGCTTGGTCAGCCGGGGTTCAGGAGATACATGTTGTCCACTGCGACTGTGGGATGACCGCTCGTGCCGAGCGCCTTGACGACGACGGTGTGGGAACCGTCAGTGAGGTTGCGGGCGAAGAGCAGCTTCCGTGGCGCGAAGGTCGATCGATATTGGTTGACGGTCGTGACGTAGGCGCCATCGATGTACACGTTGGACTTGCCGCGCGTCGGCCCCACGGGACCGACCAAGGCGACGCTGGCGCCGGAAAACGAGAGCGTGACGCTCGGCCCACTGCTGCTCGTCGAGTGGAGGTAGCCACCCAGGTAGCTCGTGCCTGAAATGCGCCTCCAGGACCCGCTCCACTCCATGAGTGACGACCCGTCGGAGATCGACGACGCCCGGATCGGGCGGGAGTAGGCCCAGGCGCCGACCCGACCCTCCCGATCGACGGCTCGGACCCGGATGACGTCGTTGCTCGAGGCGGGCAGCGTCGTCCGGAAGGACGTCGCCGTCGGCGATGACAGCGTTCGCGTGACGTACGAGCCCGAATTCACCTTCACCTGGAGGACGTAGCGGCGAACGCCGTCGTCGCTCGACTTCAGGCTCCAGGAAACGTAGACCGGCACACCAGAGGACGGTACGCCGGACGTCGTCGTGAGGCGAACGGTCGGAGCGTTGACGACGGGTGGATCGGCGGGTGGTGGCGGAGGCGGCAAGCCGCTGCCGGGGCTGCTCGCGCCGTCGCCGTACAGCCAGTCGGTGAAACCGATCGCCCGGCCGGTGCCGGAGCCAGCGGTCGGGATGTTCGTCCCGTAGCGCAGGTTGAGCAGCCACGGCATCTGGCGGGCCGCCAGCGTGCCGTTCCAGCCGCTGCCCCCACTCGCCGCCGAGCGCGTCACGAGCGCGGCCATCCGCTTCATCGCCTGGTTCGACCAATCCCAGGCGTCCGTGTACCCGTTTTGGTAGAGCAGCTCGACCTGCAGGCCGAGCCCCTGGATCGACTCAAGCTGATACGCGATCCCGGTGCTGGTGGGTGGCCAGGCCCGCCAACCGCCGCGGCTGATGTCGGCGACGACCGCCCCATCGACGTTGATCCCGCCGCGGCTGCACGCCGGGTTGACGGGCGTGTAGGTCGCCTGGCTGCCGGTGCACGACCACGACAGCGCCTGGGATGACAGGGTGGCGCCGAAGCCCGCGTATGCCGTCCGATCGCCCAGGAACCCGCGTGCGATACGCGACGCCTGGGACACATCGCTCGCGTCGCCGAGGTAGAGGCTGGCGGCGATCCGCGAGGCGCCTGCATAGGCACCCCAGTTGTTCGGCGATTCCATCTGGGTGTGCTCGAGCGAGTCCCAGATCGAATGACCGCCGACGATCTTGGTGCGGATCGCGGAGAGCCAGGTCCGGAATGTCGTGTCGTCGGTCCCGGACAGACCCGCGAAGTCAGCCGCCAGGACGTATGCGGCGAGCTGCCGGCCGAGGGCGAGGGTCGCGTTGTCGCAGCCGACGACCGAGGTGCCGAGCGCCGCCATCACGCCGGCGCGTGCCTTGGCACCGTAGCTCTGGGTGCCGGTCCGGGCGTAGACGAGGGCGGCCGCGAGGGTCCGCAGGTGATGGTCCCTGGTCTGATCGCACAGGTTGGCGGTGCCGAGGCTGTGGTCGGCGACATCCAGCATGTAGGCCCATGCGGTCCCGCTGACCGGGCGGACGAGGAGGGCCGAGCGCGACATCAGGATGTAATCGGTCGCAGCATCGGCGCGGGCGGGGGCGAGGACGGCCGGAAGGGAGAGCGCGAGAGCCACGAGGACGGCCAGCATCCGGGTCCCGGTGGTGACGCGAGACGTCCACTGGACGCCGGTGCGAACCGGCCCCATGGTGCTCCTTCCTACCTGGACGCCGCATGACGAGTGCGACGAACGAATGCTTGGCCCGGCCCGGCGGGCGTGACGGTGACGGTTGGGGTCGCGACGGGCCGCGGTGAGCGCGGTCGGGGACCATCCCCGAGGACCCCGTGCTCGGTGGGCCAAGTTTGCCGAACCGCAACGGATCTGTCACGCCTGCTGTGCGAGGTGTCGCGGAGAGCGGCTCGACGGCGTTTCGCTGCCTTCGCGATGCCCGGGCTACGATGGCGTCGTGGATCGACCGACGCGGCCCGCGCCGTCCCGTGGCTTCCTCCTCCTCTTGGCCGTCGTTGCCGTCGTCGCCGTCATCGCAGCAGTTCTGTCGTTCGGAAACGGCCAGGTGCAGCCGGCGTCGCCGGCACCCTCGGCAACGGCGGGAGGCCCGAGCGCGAGCGCCTCCGGTCCGAGCGCCTCTGCGCCAAGCCCCACCGCGTCGGGGTCCGTTCCGACCGACACGCCGATCGGCGTGGCCCGTTGGACCGCCGTCGCCCCGGGCACACCGGGACCAGGCCCACGATCGGGCCACAGCTGGACGGTCGATCCCTCGAGTGCCGTCGCCTACCTGTTTGCCGGCCGCGGCCCGAGCGGCCCGCTCGCGGACGTGTGGGCGTATGACCTGACCGCCGACCGCTGGTCGCAGCTACGACCGGACGGCGAGGGACCGGCCGCGCGCTTCGAGCATGGTGCTGCCTGGGTCGACGGGCTCGGGCTGGTCGTGATCGGCGGACGGACGGAGTCCGGCGTCCTCGACGACTTCTGGGCCTTCGACCCCGAGGCGAATGCCTGGCGGACGCTCGACGTGACCGGCTCCCGACCCTCCGCCCGGGCGGCTGCCTGCGTCGCCCTTCGATCGGACGGCCGGTTGTGGCTGTACGGCGGGGAGGGCGCGTCGGGGTCGGCCCAGGGGGAGTTGTGGTCGTACGATCCGGGGCCGTCGTCCTGGTCGCAAAGGGCGGCCGAGGGCGGACTCGGGAGTCGGACGGGATCAGCCTGTTGGTGGAGCGCTGATGATCGGCTCGTCGTCCACGGTGGGCTGAGCCCGGATGCAACGTCGGCCCCACTCGGCGACCTGTGGGCCTTCGACCCCGACGCCAGTGCGGGCGGGACATGGCAGGCCGTCGAGGGCACGGATCTCGCTCCTCGTGCTCGCGCCGCCGTCACGACGACGAGCCAGGGCGGCCTCGTCGTCGGCGGGGTCGGAGAGGGCGATGCGCTGCTGGCCGATGCCGTGCTCTTCGACGCCAGGTCCCTGGACCCGAACCCTCTGCGGCCGGCTGCGGACGGCCCGCCCGCCCGGAGCGGGGCGGCGCTGGCCGACGATCCCGAGGGCGAGCGGACGCTGATGTATGGCGGACGCGGCGCGAGCGGACCGCTCGACGACCTCTGGGCGCTCGACCTCCCCTAGCCGACCCTTATCCGGCCGACCCGCCGACCAGACCGCCGGGCACGCGCAGCGAGCGTCGTGCCGCCACAGGCGCGCGGTCGGGGACCGGGACCTGCTGGCCGACATACGCAGCCGACGCGGCGAGCGCCAACAGGATCCACAGGTAGCGCTCGTAGGCGAGGTGCAGGAACAGCCCGGTCGTCAGGTAGGCCACGACAGCGAGAAGGACGGCCGTGGCCATCGCTGCGTGCTGTGGAGCAACATCGCGACACCGTCGGCGGACGCGGACCAGCGCGAGCAGCGTCGAGATGAAGATCCCCATGAAGAAGATGAGCCCGGGCAGACCCGTTTCCGCCGCGATCCCGGCGTAGAGGTTGTGGGCCTGGCGAGCCTCCAGGTCGTGGATGATGCCGACCTCGTCGGCGTAATTGCCGTAGTACGTGGGGAAGAGCCCGCGGCCGACACCGAGCAGTGGATGGTCGGCGAAGACCAACAACGCCGCGATGGTCTCGTTGGCTCGCTTGCGGAATGAGTCGTCCTCGGCGAGGGCCGCCCCGGGGTTCTCCGCCGCACCGCTCAGGGCCTCGACCGTGAGGAGGCGTTCGAGGTAGATCGGCTGGACCGTGAAGAGGACCATGACGCCGATCGCGACCGCGATCACCTGGCTTGGGCGGATGTACCCGAGGACGGCCATGAGCAGGATCGTGATCGCGAACCCGAGCGCGGCTCCTCGGGAGAAGGTGAGTACCGCACCTGACGCGATCAGCGCCGTCGCAATACCGGCCAGGATCCGTAGAGAAGTCCGCCGTGTCGTCCACGCGAGCAACAGGCCAAGTGGGATCAGCACCACCATGACCTGGGCGTAGCGGTTCTTCTCGCCGACCGGCCCCGCGAGGCGCGGTTGACCGTCCTCATCGGGTGTGCCCGCATCGAGCGTCGCCGTGCTGACCTTGGCAAAGCCGCCGTAGTCGTTGTCGAAGGATTCGGTCGCCTGCTGGTGGACGGACAGGGCACCGACCACCGCGCCGACCAGCAACAGGGTCCAGACGACCTTGTGCAGGTCGACGAGGCTCCGGATCACATTGGTGATGACGAAGTAGATGAGGAGGCCTTCGACCACGAACGTGACGAGCGATTCCAGGGCTTTGTCCGGATCGGCCGCCATGCCCGCCACCGTGCCGAGGATCATCACGATGAAGAACCCGAGCATCCACGGCAGGCCGACCGCGATCACGATCGGTTGCCGCCGGATGACGATGTGGTACGCGAAGGGCACGACGAGGAGGAGGGGGAACGCCGCTCCGGCGAAATAGGGGACGTCGTAGCGCTGCACGGCGATCGCCGCGGCATTGCTGTACAGGATCGCGATGACCACGAGCGTGGCCGTGTCGGGCCGGATCGCGATCGCGAGCGCCCCGACGGCCATGACCAGGGCGGCCACGACGACGATGCCGCTCTCGCCGGCGGCGACCCCGATGATCGCCGCCGCCGCGCAGACAAGGATGCTGGCGACGACCGGGCCGATCGTCCGCGTCGAAGGGCCGGCAGCCGGCCGCAGCAGTCGCCCGGGCGCCGTCATGCGACCGCGGCTCCGCGCGGTGCGTGGTCTTCGCGTTTGCTCGTGTCGGGTCGATCCCCGGGCCCCGCGGATCCGTCGGATCCGTTCCCGTCGGCCGGCCCGGCGACGCGCTCGGGGATCCAGCGATCGATCCGCTCGCCGCGGACGAGGTTCAGCATGGCACGGAGCGAGGCGGCATTGACCATCGTGAAGTAGGCCGGAACGGCGAGCAGGGGGTGCCGTCCGATCGGCCGGCGGACCAGGGCGATGCCTGCGGCCGCCAGCCCGTAGCAGAGCGCCTGGCCGACCGTGGCCAGCTGGTAGATCGGCCCGCGGCTCCAGAGTGCCGGGCTGACGACCGCCAACGCGAGCAGGGGCAATGCAGCCGTGCGCAGCATGACCTTGTGCCAGAACAGCTGCACCGCGTACCAGCCCGTGCGGCGCGGATCGAACACCCGGCGCATCAGCAGCAGGCAGCGGAAGGACCGGGTCATGATCCGAACCTTGCGTCGGAACTCGAGCTCGTTGGACGGGGCCACCGGCTCGAATGCCGTGGCGTCTTCGGCGAACACCAGTCGACGACCCTGGTCCACCACCCTGATCGTGTCGAGCATGTCGTCGGTGATGCCTTCGGGGATCGGGCCGAAGTGTTCGCGGCGGATCGCGTAGATGGCCCCCGTGCCGCTCGTGACGCTGCCGGCGGCCGACTGCGAGCGCTTGAGGATCCGATCGAAGTCCCAGTAGCCGCGCTCCCCGAGCTCGGTCGCGTCGGCGTCGCTTGCTCCCTTCGGGAGGTAGACCTGGTTTCCTGCCACGCCGCCGACGTGGGGGTCGGCGAACGCCCGGACGAGCGCCCGCATCGCTCCAGACGCGTACTGGCTATTCGCGTCGGAGAAGACCAGGATGTCGTTGGACGACGCGGCGACGGCTGCCTCCAGCGCGGCGCCCTTGCCGACTCGGCCCGGAGCGACGAGGCGGACCCCGCGGGCCGCGTACTCGGCCACCACGGCGTCGGTGCCGTCGGTCGATCCATCGGAGGCGATGACGATCTCGAGGGCGTCCCTCGGATAGTCGAGGGCGAGCAGGTTCTCGATGCGGTCGCCGATGACCGCGACCTCGTTGTGGGCCGCGATGATGACGCTCACGGGCGGGCTGATGTCCGCCGACAGGTGCGGGCGCCGGCGGAAGCGGCCGCGCAGGATCGTCAGGGCGGGCATGCCAACGTAGGTCGCCGCCAGCAGGGCGGCGGCCAGCCAGAAGATCGCCGCGCGGATCATCGCCGTTGACCCGTCATCGGCTCGGCAGTCAGACGTCCGTCGGCCGGCGTGTCGCGTGCCGCCGTGTCGGCGGCGGTCGCCCGCGCCGCGCCGGAAGTGGCGATCCGGTCGAGGACCGCGCGGGCGTTGGTTGCAAGGTCGAACTCTCGCTCGATCCGCCTGCGTGCCGCTGCACCCAACCGCGCGCGAAGGCCGGGATCGGCCTGGAGCCGCTCGATCGCGTCGGCGAGGGCGTTCGGATCACCGGGCGGCACCAGGAGGCCCTCGACTTCGTGCTCGACCAGCTCCGGGATCCCCGACAGGCGACTGGCGACGACCGGCAGCCCGCAACTCATCGCCTCCATCAGCACGACCGGGATGCCCTCGCGTTTGCCGTCCTTGGCCGCCACGCTCGGGGCCGCGAGCATGTCCGCATCGCCGATCGCCGCGATGACCTCCTCGCGCGTCCGTCGACCGTCGAGCGTGACGGTCCCCTCGAGACCCGCGGCGGCGATCCG
>JBIOWA010000145.1:0-3092 GCA_044868045.1 Candidatus Limnocylindrales bacterium | reverse complement strand
GACGCCAGGGCTGGGGATCGCGCCGCTCGACGCCATCGCGCGCCGGCCGCGACTGTCGGCGCTGCTGGGGGCGCTGTGCATCGCCTTTTCCGGGATCCTCTACCGCTGGGCCGAGGTCTCGCCGTCGACAGGCACCGTCTACCGGGCGCTGTTCGGCCTGCCGCTGCTCGGGCTGGTGGCGTACGCCGAACGCCGTCGCTACGGACCGCTACCGATGCGGGCGGTCCGGCTGGCCGCCATCGCCGGCGTGTTCTTCGCGGGCGACCTGACGTTCTGGCATCACGCGATCGAGTACGTCGGGGCGGGGCTCGCGACCGTGCTCGGCAACCTGCAGGTGCTGGTCGTCGGCGTCGTGGCGTGGCTGGTCTTCGGGGAGCGGCCGAGTCGTGCCACGCTGATCGCCGTCCCGATCGTTCTCGCCGGCGTCGTGCTGATCTCGGGTGCCGTCGGGTCGGGGGCGTACGGCGCCGATCCGGCCCTCGGCGTGGTCCTCGGCATCGCGACCGCGCTCTGTTACGCCGGGTACCTGTTGGTCATCCGGCGGGGAGGCCGAGATGCCAGGCGGCCGGCCGGGCCCGTGGCGATCGCGACGGCCTCGACCGCGATCGTCGCGACCGCGGTCGGATTGGTCGTCGGTGACCTCGACCTGGCGCCGTCGATCGAGAGCCTCGGGTGGCTCGCGCTGCTCGGTCTGACGTCGCAGTCGCTCGGCTACCTCTTCATCTCGATCTCGCTACCACGCCTGCCTGCCGTCGTGACGTCGATCATCCTCCTGGTCCAACCGGTCATCACGGTCGGGCTGACGATCGTGTTGCTCGACGAGCGGCCGTCGCTGGCGCAATTGATCGGGGTCGCGCTGGTCGTCGGCGGCATCGCGATCGCCACCGTGCCGCTCGCCCGGGTGCGCGACGCGCTCAGGGCGACGCGACGAGAGGTCAGTCCCGCGAGCGACTGACGGCGGTCCGCCGTCAGGAGTCCGCCGATTCCTCCGCTTCCGCCTGCGGGAACGGCGCGAGCCCGCGCCCCTCACCGGGGACGTCGGCATCCACCCCACGTCCGGCCACCTCGTCGCCCCACTCGTGGGTGTGGCCGGCCGGCGGGTCGGGCGGTCCCTCATAGTCGGGCAGGTCGGCGAACGCGGTTTCGGCATCGAAATGCACGCCCGGGTCGCCGACCTCGACGATGCGACTAGGGACGGCCCCGACGAGCTCCTCGATGACGTCCGGCGGCATTCGATCAGACCCGACGGCACGGAGCGCACCGAGCGCCGTGCTCGGCACGAGCACCGGCCAGCCAGGCTCGCCGTGCCACGCCGGGCGGAGCACGGTGCCGAGGTCCGTGCCATGGGCCTCGATCAACGACGTAACGGTCTCCGGACCGACCCAGACCATGCGCGCCGGCCACAGCAGAAACGCGGTCGTCTCGTTGACCTCGTCCATCGCCATCTCGGCGCCCTTGAGCATCTGGCCGACCGGACCGGAATCCTGGGCGGCCGGCGCGCCATAGGTCGCCTCGCTGCCGGCCAGGGCCGTGAGGACGGCGCCGTCGGCATCGGGCGAGACCACGATGACCGGCAGCGCACCGCCGGACCAGGCGATGTCGACCAGGCGGCGGACGCGAGGCTGCCCGAGCGTGTCGGTCAGGGCGCCCTCGGCGCTCGCGGAGAGGATCACGGCGGCGGCGGTCATGGTCGCTCCTTGATGCGCCAGTAGGTGACAGCGAGCGTTCCCCGCCCGGGCTTCCAGCTGGACCCGCCGAAGATCCAGCCCGCCGACGAGGTCGTGTCCCAGCCCCAGACCTGACTCACGGGCCGATATCCCAGGTCCGCCAGATCCCGCAGGTTGGCCTCGTATGCGTCGATGGCCTCGCGGAAGGAGTCCGCTGTGTATCTGCGCACCAGATAGTCAGTGGCATCGGTCGTGTCAGACACCCTGCGATCGTAACCCTGCATGACCCAACGCCGCCGTTCTCGGCCGCGAGTCGCACCACGGACTACAATCCGCCGGCCCCATGACGCACGCCACCCGGTCTCCCGCGCCAACCCGCACCCGTCACGACGTCCGCAACGTCGCGATCGTCGCCCACGTCGATCACGGCAAGACCACCCTCGTCGACGCGATGCTCCGCCAGACCGGCGCGTTCCGCTCCAACCAGGCCCTGGTCGACCGCGTGATGGACTCGATGGACCTCGAGCGCGAGAAGGGCATCACGATCCTCGCCAAGCAGACGACCGTCGAATACGGGGACATCCGCCTTAACATCGTCGATACGCCGGGCCACGCCGACTTCGGCGGGGAGGTCGAACGGTCGCTGCTGATGGTCGACTCGGTGCTGTTGCTGGTCGACGCGGCCGAGGGACCGCTGCCACAGACGCGATACGTGCTGCAGAAGGCGATGGCGCGGCATCTCCCGGTCGTCGTGGCGCTCAACAAGATCGACCGCGCGGACGCTCGACCCGCCGAGGTCCTCGACGATGTCTACGAGCTCTTCATCGACCTCGGCGCCGACGAGGCGCAGATCGAGTTCCCCGTCCTGTACACCAACGCCAGGGCCGGCACGGCGACCACGTCGCTCGACGAACCCGGCGAGGACCTGCGACCGCTGCTCGACCTCCTCGTGGACGTCACACCGGCACCGACGTACACACCCGACCATCCCCTCCAGCTGCTCGTCACCAACCTGTCGGCGAACGACTACGTCGGGCGCATGGCGGTCGGTCGCGTCTGGAACGGCACGATCCGGGTCGGCCAGCGGATCGCCGTCGTCCGCGACGAGGCCGACGACACCGCCGGAGCGATCGAGCCGGGTCGCACCGTGACCCTGAGCGGCACCGTCACAAGCGTGCAGACCGCCCGCGGAATCGATCGTGTCGATATCGTCGAAGCCGGGCCGGGCGATATCGTGAGTGTCGCTGGCCTGCCCGAGGTGACGATCGGCGACACGCTCACCGAGCCCGGCGATCCGCGTCCGCTGCCGCGGCTCGATGTCGACGCGCCGACGCTCCGGATGACGTTCGGTGTCAATACCTCGCCGCTCGCCGGGCGCGAGGGGAAGTACGTCACGAGCCGCCAGATCAAGGCCCGCCTCGAGAA
>JBIOWA010000144.1:0-10981 GCA_044868045.1 Candidatus Limnocylindrales bacterium | reverse complement strand
GTCGCCTCGGTGCCGCCGGCACCGGCGCTGATGGTCAGGATCGCCGACCGGTCGTCGTGCTCGCCGGAGAACAGCAGGGCGGTGCGTTCCCGGCCGAACTCGGTCTCCAGCGCGGTCGCATTGCGTTCCTGCTCGGCTTCGAGATCGGCGTCGGGGGCCTCGTCGAGCAGCTCGACGGCGGCCTCGAGGTCGTCGGCGCGTGCCAGCAGGCCGCGCCACGTGTCGAGCTCGGAACGAAGGGCGTCAGCTTCGCGGAGGACCGTCTGGGCTGCGCGCTGGTCGTCCCAGAACCCGGGCGCGACCGTCAGCGCTTCGAGTCGGGTGACGCGTTCTGCCTTGGCGTCGAGGTCAAAGACGCCCCGAGGTCGACCGGATCCGTTCGGCCAGGTCGCGGATGGCGGACGCGTCCACTAGTTCCGGGCCTGGAGATCCTGGAGCAGGATCGGCCGCAGCTCGATGAGCCGCAGGGCGGTCTTGCTTCGGGCGACGACGGGGTTCACGCAGGGACAGTACGAGTTATGGGGGCACACACCGCAGTTGCCGTCACAATCGAGGGCCGCTGCATAGCTGCACGTACGGCAGTCTCGCTCGCACGCGATCAGATCGACGAACGCGGCGTCCTCGGCCTGCTTCACGGACTCCCTCCAGTAGCGGCGCTGGGCACAAGCGGGCGGGGTTGGGAGCAACCCGTCGAGGGACGCTGGCGGTCCTGGATCGGCGGGATAGTCCAAGTATAGGGAGCCGATCCCCCACCGCCAAGAGGGTACTTTCTGATCCGGTCTCGGCCTACGGCGATTCGCCCGACACGAAATAGATGGCGAGCGCACCGAGCTCGTGGACGATCGCATCCGCCCGCCGCAGCGGGTCGCGCTCGAGCGGGCTGGTCCGCGTCGGCGACCCGAACGCCTCGATCCCCTCGTCGGAAGCCATCCGCAGGACCCGCAGCATGTGACTCGGGTCCGACACGAAGACCGCCGTCTCCAGCCCCTCATCGCGCATGAGCCCGGCGACACCGCGGATCGACTGGAGCGTCGTCCGGCTGTGATCCTCCGCGAGGATCGCGTGGACGGGAACGCCGTGGCCGATCGCGTAGGCCCGGGCGCTCGCCGCCTCGGTGGTCCGATCGCCCTCCTGCTTGCCGCCGGTGACGATGAGCCGCGGGGCGATCCCGGCGTGGAACAACTCGATCGCATGATCGAGCCGGGCGGCGAACAACGGCGACGGTCGGCCGTCGTACTGGGCCGCGCCCATCACGACGATCGCATCGGCCGATCGTTGCTCGTCGCGAGTGCCCTGGTCCCAGATCCGGTAGGCCGCGTAGCCCGCCAGGGCCAAGCCAACGACCAAGACCAGGACGATGACTCGAGCGAGGGCGCGCACGAGGCCTCAGCCGCTCAGCGGCCGTGGCACTTCTTGTACTTGGCGCCCGAGCCGCACCAGCACGGATCGTTGCGCCCGATCCGGGCGCCGGTCGGCGTGTATCCCGGCCGGGCTCCGCCGGATGCTCCCGCGCCGTTGCCGGATTCGTCGGTCAGCGGCTGGTCACCGAGCGATGCACGCACGTTCCTCGCCGCGGGCCCGGCCGGCAGCGAGCCACGCAGGATCGCGGACCCTGCCGCTGCGGCTCCGGCACCGGCAGCCACCGTCGCGGGTCGGGCGCCTCCCGATCCGTTCCCGTCACCGGCCCCCGCACCGGCACGCAGCGCGGCGGCCCCCTGGGCGAGCGATCGCGACAACGCCGCATCCGGCGGTGGCTCGCGCTGGATCGTCACCCGGAAGATCGACGAGGCGACCCCGTGCCGGATCAGCCCGCGCAGCTCCTCGTACATGCGGAAGGCGTCTCGACGGAACTCGTTGAGTGGATCCTGCTGCGCGTAGCCGCGCAGCCCGACGCCGCGTCGCAGGTCGTCGACCTCGGTCAGGTGCTCGACCCACAGCGAGTCGATCGTGCGCAACAACACGACCCGCTCGACCTGGCCCCAGTCCTCCGCGCCGATCTCCGCTTCGCGAGCCGCCAGGCGGGCATCGGCGAGCTCGCGCAGGTGCTCGGCGATGAGCTCGCGACCGCCGAGGTCCCACAGCGTATCGGCCGAGGTCTCGTCACCAGTCAGGCCCATCGCGACCAGCGCGGTCGACAAGCCCTCGAGGTTCCAGGCGTCGGGGTCCTCACCGGCGAGGTACTGGTCGACGAGCGCGTCGACCTCCTCGTCGAGGAAGGCCTGGACGGTCTCGGTCAGGTCTTCGTTCTTGAGGACCTTATCGCGCTCGGCGTAGATCGTCTCGCGCTGCTTGTTGATGACATCGTCGAACTCGACCACCCGCTTGCGGATGTCGAAGTTGTAGCCCTCGACCCGGCTCTGGGCACTTTCGATCGTTTTCGAGACGAGGCGCGACTCGATCGCCACGTCCTCCTCGAGCCCGAGTCGCTCCATGAGTCCGGTGACCCGTTCCGATGCGAAGCGCTTCATCAGGTCGTCGTCGAGCGACAGGTAGAAGCGCGACGATCCGGGGTCGCCCTGGCGCCCGGCGCGGCCGCGCAGCTGGTTGTCGATCCGGCGCGAATCGTGGCGCTCGGTGCCGATGATGTGGAGCCCGCCCGCCTCGACGACCCGGACGTGGTCATCCTCGGTCTCGGCCTTGGCTTCCTCGAAAGCTCGGTCGTAGGTCCCCTTGTCGACCTCGGCCGGATTGAGGCCCTGGCGATGGAGCGCCTCGGACGCCAGGCCGGCGGGGTTGCCACCGAGCAGGATGTCGGTGCCGCGGCCGGCCATATTGGTGGCGATCGTGACGGCGCCGGTCCGGCCGGCCTGGGCGACGATGCCCGACTCCTTCTCGTGGAACTTCGCGTTCAACGTCTCGTGCTTGATTCCTCGGCGCTTGAGCATCGCCGACAGGATCTCGGACTTCTCGACGCTGATCGTGCCGACAAGGACCGGCCGGCCGCCCTCCTGCATCTCGACGATCTCGTCGATCAGCGCGTTGAACTTCGCCCGCTCATCGCGGAACACGAGATCCGCGGCGTCCTCGCGGATCATCTCCATGTGGGTCGGGATCGCCACGACCTCGAGGATGTAGATCTTGTGGAACTCCTCCGCCTCGGTCATGGCGGTACCCGTCATGCCGGCGAGCTTGTCGTAGAGGCGGAAGTAGTTCTGGAACGTGATCGTGGCGAGCGTCACGCTCTCGCGCTGGATCCGCAGGCCCTCCTTGGCCTCGATCGCCTGGTGGAGGCCCTCGCTCCAGCGCCGGCCGGGCATCTGCCGGCCGGTGAACTCGTCGACGATGATGATCTCGCCGTCCTTGACGATGTAGTCGCGGTCGCGCTTGTACAGGGCGTGCGCGCGCAGCGCCTGCTCGAAGTGGCGGGCGAGGCGCGGGTCGGCGTCGTACAGGTTGTCGACCTTGAGGAAGCTCTCCATCTTGGCGATGCCTTCCTCGGTCGGGCTGACCGCCCGATCCTTGAGGTCGATGTAGAAGTCACCGCCCTCCTCGGCCCCCTCGGGGCGTTCCTTGAGGCGCGGGACGAGCCGGGCGAACGTGTAGTAGAGGTCGGCCGACTCCTCCGCCTGGCCCGAGATGATCAGCGGCGTCCGCGCTTCGTCGATCAGGATGTTGTCGACCTCATCGACGATCCCGAAGCTGCGCTCGCGCTGCACGCGCTGGTTCAGGTCGAGGACCATGTTGTCGCGCAGGTAGTCGAACCCGAACTCGTTGTTGGTTCCGTACGTCACGTCGGCGGCGTACGCCTCGCGCCGCTCCACGGGCCGCAGGTTGAGCAACCGCTCATCCGAGGTGGGGTAGCCCGGCTCGTAGACGTACGAGGTGTCGTGGGTGATCATGCCGACGCTCACGCCGAGGAAGTGGTAGATCGGGCCCATCCACTGCGGGTCGCGCCGAGCCAGGTAGTCGTTGACGGTGACGACGTGCACGCCGCGGCCGCCGAGCGAGTTGAGGATCGCCGCCAGCGGCGCCACGAGGGTCTTGCCCTCGCCGGTCCGCATCTCGGCGATCTTGCCCTGGTGGAGCACGGCGCCACCGATGAGCTGGACGTCGAAGTGGCGCATGCCGAGGGTCCGCTTCATCGCTTCGCGGGTCATCGCGAAAACCTCGGGCAGGACCTCGTCCAGCGCCTTCTGGAGCCGTTCGTTCTCGCGCTTGCGGCGTGCCTTGGCTAGTTCCCGACGGCGCTCGAGGTCCTCGTGGTGGAGCTCATCCTCGGACGGCTCCTCCGACAGGGCGCTGCCACGGATCTCCTCGCGGATCTCCGCCATCTGGGCACGGATCTGGTCGTCGGACAACGCCTCGAATTCCGCCTCGAGGGCGTTGATCTCGTCGACCCACGGTTGGATCCGTCGAAGCTCACGGTCATTGGAGTCGACGAATCGGGAAAGGAACTTCATGGGAGCGTGAGTATAGGCTCAGTCCACCCGGAGCCCGGCTGAACGGGCGGTCCACATCGGGTCTGCAGCGTCGTTCGGGCCTGAAGTCGGCGTCGCGGACTAAGCGGCGAACCTCCAGAAGCCGGTCCCATAGCCAAGCACCAGCAGCACGAATGTCACGGCTGCCAGGCCCAACCAGAACATCACGGCCATGAACCGCGACGTCGGGTTCATCTCCGGGTTCTTGAGGTCCGGCAGGTGCCGTCGCCGCAGGCCGCGGCCCCAGCGCGGTGAGCGGAGCTGGGCCTGCCAATCCGGTTCGGGGGGCTGCGGCTCGAGGCCGCCTTCGCCATCCGGTCTGTGGAGCTGGAGGCTCATCGGTCCGATGGTAGTGCTGCGGCGAGCGCGCCTGTTGAAGGCTCCCCGTCGTCGCCGTCATCATCGCCGCCGGGCCCGCTCCCGCCGCTGCCGCTCCCGCCGCTGCCGTCGCCGCCCTCGTCCCACAGCAGCATCTCCTGCGTGAACGAAACCTCGCTGCTGAACAGCGCCCCGACCGACTCGCCGCGGTGGATCCGCTTGATCGCCTCGCCGATGAGCGGCGCGACCGACAGTGTCGTGATCTTGGGCAGGCGCTTGGCCGGGACAAGCGGGACCGAGTCGGTGATGACGACCTCACGCAGGGAGCTGTCGCGGATCCGCTCGACCGCGGGATCGCTCAGGACCCCGTGCGTTGCACAGGCGTACATCTCGGTCACGCCCTCACGCTCGAGCGCACGTACGATCTCGACCAGGGTGCCGGCGGTATCGATCTCGTCGTCGACGATGATCGCCCGCCGTCCCCGCACCTCGCCGATGACGTTCATGAGCTCCGCCCGATCGAGGTTGCCGACGCGCCGCTTCTCGATGATCGCGAGGGGCGCATCGAGCAGCTCGGCGAAGGCACGGGCACGTTTCGCGAAGCCGAGGTCGGTCACCACGACACAGTCGTCGAGCCGCTTGTCGATGAAGTAGCGAGAGAGCATGTGGACCGCTGTGAGCTCGTCGACCGGGATGTTGAAGAAGCCCTGGATCTGGCCCTGGTGGAGGTCCATGGATAGCACGCGATCCGCGCCCGCCACGGTGATCATGTCGGCGATGAGGCGGGCCGTGATCGGGACCCGCGGCTGGTCCTTCTTGTCGGATCGGCCGTAGGCGTAGAACGGGATGACCGCGGTGATCCGTCCGGCCGACGCCCGCTTGAACGCGTCGATCATGATCAGGAGCTCCATGATCGACTGGTTGACCGGATGCGACGTCGGCTGGACCAGGAAGACGTCCTTCTCGCGGACGTTGTCGAGGATCTTGACGAAGATGTTCTCGTTCGCGAACTGGAACACCTCGGCCCGCCCGGGCTCCATGCCGAGGTAGCGCGCGATCTTGCGCGCCAAGTCCGGGTTGGCGTTTCCGTGGTAGATCTCGAACTGGTCCGCGTACAAGGGCGCCTTCTCCCGCTGGGCCAGTTTCTGGATGCTTGCCGAACTCATCCGCCGCCGCTCGGGCCGGACTGACCGGGACCGTCCGTCGCGGGGGCCTCATCGTCGCCCATGGCGTCGCGGTCCGCAAGTCCAGGCCGGAACGCGGCGATCGCCGCGACGCTGTCGCCCTCGGCGAGCCGCATCACGATGACGCCCCGTGCCCCCGACGAATACCGGTTGATCGTGTTGGTCTCCGTACGGATGACCTGGCCTCCTTGGGAGATGAGGACCAGCTCCTCGTCCTGCTCGGTGACCTGCTGGACCGCCGCGACGAGGCCCGTCTTGCGGCCCTCGAGCGCGATGAGCCGGACTCCCTGGCCGCCGCGGTGCTTGCGGCGGAAGTCGCCGATCGCGACGCGCTTTCCGTAGCCGGTCTCGGTGAGCACGAGCAGGTCCGCCTCGGGCTCGACGACGCTCATCGCTACCACACTGTCGCCCTCGCGTTTGAGCAATCGGATGCCGATGACGCCCGCAGCGTCGCGGCCCATCGGCCGGACCTCGCTCTCCTCGAAGCGGGCGAGCATGCCCTGGGCGGTGGCCAGGATGATGTCATCTGCCCCGCTCGAGACCCCGACCCAGGCCAGCTCGTCGACTTCGTTGATCGTGATCGCGCGGATGCCCGTCGCGCGCACGCGTTCGAACTGCTCGAGCGGGGTCTTCTTGATAACGCCCTTCCGAGTGGCCATGACCAGGTAATGGCCAGGCTCGAAGTCGGGCAGCACGATCGTCGCGACCGGGACCTCGCCCGAGTCGACCTGAACACCTGGCAGGTTGATGATCGCCATGCCCTTGGCCTGCCGTGAGGCGTCGGGGATGGCGTGGACCTTGGCGCTGAAGACCCTGCCGCGGTTCGTGAAGAACAGCGCCCAGTCGTGCGTGTTCGCGACGAGCAGGTGCTCGACAGCGTCCTCCTCCCGGGTGACGTGGCCGATGATTCCCTTGCCGCCGCGGTGCTGCCGCCGGTAGGTCGCCACGGGTTGGCGCTTGATGTAGCCGCGTCCGGAGATCGTGACCACGACGTCCTCGTCCGCGATCAGGTCCTCGTCGGTCATCTCGCGCGAGGCGTCGTCGGCGACACGCGTCCGCCGCTCCCCGGCGTACTTGCGCTTCAGCTCATTGAGCTCGTCCTTGATGATCGCAAGGACACGAGCCGGATTGGCCAGGATGTCCTCGAGCTCGGCGATGAGCTGGATGACCGCCAGGTACTCGTCTTCGATCTTCTTGCGCTCGAGCGCCGCCAGGCGGGCGAGGCGCATGTCGAGGATGGCCTGGGCCTGGAGCTCGGAAAGGTCGAAGCGCGACATGAGGTTGTCGCGCGCGATGTCGACATCGGCGGACTCGCGGATCGTCTTGATGACCGCGTCGAGGTTGTCGAGCGCGATCTTGAGGCCTTCGAGGATGTGGGCCCGCGCCCGCGCCTTGCCGAGGTCGAATTCCGTCCGCCGCCGGACGATCTCCTGGCGGTGTGTGACGTAGTGCTCGAGGACGCTGCGTAGCGGGAGCGTCTGCGGCTGCCCGTCGACCAGGGCGAGCATGTTCATGTTGAACGCGAGCTGCATCGGCGTGTGCTTGAACAGATTGTTCAGAACCTTGTGCGGGTTGGCGTCACGCTTGATCTCGATGTAGATCCGCATACCGTCGCGGTCGGACTCGTCGCGCAGGTCGGCGATGCCGTCGATCCGCTTGTCCTTGACGAGATCGGCGATCTTCTCGAGCAGGGCCGCCTTGTTCACCTGGTAGGGCAGCTCGGAGACGATGATCGCGTTGCGGTCGCCGCGAACCTCCTCGAAGGCAACCTGCGCGCGCATCACGACCCGGCCACGCCCGTGGGCATACATCTGGCGGATGGCGTCGACGGTCTCCCACTCGCCCGTCAGGATGTTGCGTTGCTTCTCGTATCGGAAGATCGTGCCGCCGGTCGGGAAGTCCGGCCCCTGCACGTACTTGCACAGGTCGTCCGAGGTGAGCTCGGGATCCTCAATCAGCGCGATCGCCGCGTCGCAGATCTCCCCGAGGTGGTGCGGCGGGATGTTCGTGGCCATACCGACCGCGATGCCAGAGGAGCCGTTGACGAGCAGGTTCGGGAGCTTTGCCGGGAGGACGGACGGCTGCTTCTGGGTGCCGTCGTAGTTGTCGACGAAGTCGACTGTCTCTTTGTCGATGTCGGCGAGCAACTCAGCGGCGATCGCCGTCAAACGCGCCTCCGTGTAGCGCATCGCCGCCGCGTCGTCGCCATCGACCGACCCGAAGTTGCCTTGACCGTCGACGAGCGGATAGCGCATCGAGAAGTCCTGGGCGAGCCGCACGAGGGCGTCGTAGATCGCGCCGTCGCCGTGCGGGTGGTACTTGCCCATCACCTCGCCCACGACGGCCGCGCACTTGCGGTATGAGCTCGTCGCCGACAGGCCCATCTCGCCCATCGTGTAGAGGATCCGGCGATGGACCGGCTTGAGGCCGTCCCGCACGTCGGGCAGCGCGCGCGACACGATCACGCTCATCGCGTAGTCGAGGTACGAGACGCGCATCTCGTCCTCGATGCGGATGGCTCGGACGTCGCCCAGGTCGTCGGTCACGGTCGGCTGCTCCTGCTCACGTCAGCGGGGGTTCGGGGTGGTGGCTCGGGTCGGGCAGGCCGCCGAAGCGCGCGGCCATCGATGCGGCCGTGGAGGTCGACGGCGCGCCGGCCCGTCGCTTGACGCCGGCGAGGCGTTCGCGGAGGGATTCGGCATCGGCCGGATCGAGCTTGACGAGGCTGTCGCGGATGACCCACGCACGATGACCGTCGTCGGTGCTCGCGGCGAGGTCGGCCTGGGTTTGGAGAGCGGCGGTGGTCTGCTCAAGATCGATCTGGGCGAGCGAGCGGTATGCCCAGGCGAGCGCCTTCTGGACGTCGGGCTCCGCGTCGCCCATCAGTTGTTCGAGCAACGGCAAAGCGTGCTCGACGACCTCGGGTCCTCGCCCGGTGCGGCGGTTGCCGTGCGTCATCGTGGCGATGGTTGAAGCAATGAGCCGGCGCTCCCAGCGCGACGGGGAGTAGACGAGTTGTTCGAGCTCGGCCCAGCGGTACGGCTCCGCGGCGATGCCGGTGCCGTAGGGATGGGCCAGTTCATCCACAGTGATCCAGTCGGCGGCCTCGCGGGCGGCTCGGCGCATGAGCTGCCAGGTGCGCTCAGGCTCCGCCGCCAGCGTCCGCTCCATGAGGGCGAAGGCGAACCAGCGCGTCTCGAGGTGAGGCTCGCGGAACAGGCGATCCGCAAGGAAGAGGAGCGTGGTCGGTCGATCGCGCCTTGTGGCCGTCCTGAACCCTCGGACGATCGCCGAGATGAGCGGCCAGCGCACGCCGTGGGTCGTGCCGAGACCTGGGGCGACGAACTGTTGGCCTTCGAGGTACTCGGGGTCGGCAAGCCCGGCAAGGCCCTTCTGGAGCGCCGCCGCAAATGCGTCCGGGTCGTGGATGTGGTCGGCGATCCCGGCGCCCAGTGATTCGGCTGCCGCCTTGTGTTCGGCCACGAACGCGACCGCGTGGGCGGTCGCGGCGCTGGCGGGCCGGGCCGTGGAGGTGGTCATGTGGCGGTGTCCGTCGCGGAGCGTTCGTCCACGGGCGCGGGCGAATCGGCCAGCGGCCTCCAACCGTAGCGGCGACGCAGTTCTGCCTTGCGCGCGTCGTCGGCGGCGAGGTAGACACCGGTCGCGGTCGCGAGCACCGCGCCGGTTCGCGCGTCGAGCACCTCTGCGGCCGTGTCGACGACCCGCCGCCGCGAACGCGTGATCCAGCCCTCGGCCCGCAGTGCCTGCCCGACCTCGACGGTCCGCTTGAATTCGACGTTCAAGCGAGCGGTCAGGCCCCAGTTGTCCTCGCCGACCAGGGACCAGGCCATGACCTCGTCGAGGATCGTGCACAGGATCCCGCCGTGGGCGATGCCGTCCCAGCCCTCGAAACGCGGTTCGAGCGTCAGCTCGACCCACGAGCGACCGCGCTCGACGTGCAGGACGAGCCCCATGCCGGAGGTGTTGAGCGTCCCGCATGCGAAGCAGTGGTGCGGCTCGATGGCGAACCTGGGGACGCCCGGCGCATCGATCACCCGGGCCTCAGACGTCAAGGTTCTGGACCTTCCGCGCCTCGGTCTTGATGAAGTCCTTGCGCGGGCCGACCTTCTCGCCCATGAGCATCGTGAAGATCTCGTCGGCCAGGGCCGCGTTCTCGGAGTCGACCCGCAGGAGCGTGCGGGTCTCCGGGTTCATCGTCGTCTCCCAGAGCTGGTCGGCGTTCATCTCGCCGAGGCCCTTGAAGCGCTGCACCGAGAGGTTCTTCACGTTGAAGTCCTTGATGATCCGCTCGCGCTCCTGTTCGCTCTGGGCGTAGCGGGTCACCTTGCCGGTGCTGATCCGGTAGAGGGGCGGCTGGGCGATGTAGAGGTAGCCGGCGTCGACGACCTCGGGCATGTGCCGATAGAAAAACGTCAGCAGGAGCGTTCGGATGTGGGCGCCGTCGACGTCCGCGTCGGTCATGATGATGATCCGGTGATAGCGCAGCTTCGAGGCGTCGAAGCTTTCGCCGATCCCCGCGCCCAGCGCGATGATCAATGGCCGGACGTTCTCACTGGAGAGGATCTTGTCGAGCCGTGCCTTTTCGACGTTGAGCAACTTCCCGCGCAACGGGAGCACGGCCTGGAACCGTCGGTCACGGCCCTGTTTGGCCGAGCCACCGGCCGAGTCGCCCTCGACGATGTAGAGCTCGCTTCGGGCGGGATCGCGCTCCTGGCAGTCGGCCAGCTTGCCGGGGAGCGATAGCCCATCAAGGGCGCCCTTGCGGATCACGAGGTCGCGTGCCTTGCGGGCTGCTTCCCTTGCGCGCGCCGCGGTGAGGCATTTCTCGATGATCCGGCGACCGTCAGCCGGGTTCTCGTCGAGATACTGGCCAAGGCTGTCGGCCACGGCCGCCTGGACCTGGCCCTTGACCTCGGCATTGCCGAGCTTGGCCTTGGTCTGTCCCTCGAACTGGGGATCCGTGAGCTTGACGCTGATGACAGCGGTCAGCCCCTCGCGGACGTCTTCGCCCGACAGGTTGCCGTCGCTGTCCTTGAGCAC
>JBIOWA010000143.1:0-4682 GCA_044868045.1 Candidatus Limnocylindrales bacterium | reverse complement strand
TGACGGCGCATCCCACGAGTAACCTGCATGGCGGCTGCCTCTCCGGCGTGCGGATGTTTGACAACCACCACGCTAGCCGGACGGGCAGCCTCGCTGTGTCCGCTCCGGTGAGGAGCTGATCCTATGGGGTCAGCGGGCAGGAGTAGCCGTTCGAATAGGCGCAGTACGGGTGGTATGCCAGGTTGAAGTCGAGCACGACCGACCCGTCAGGCTCGATCTCGAGGTCGAGGTACCGTCCACTCCCGTACGTCTCGCGGCCGTTGGTCACGTCGGCGAACGGAACGAACAGCGAGCCGGGTGGCGTCGGCCCGATGCTGAACCCGGTCAGCGTCAGCCGCTGGCCATGGAGCTCGAAATCGAGGAACGCCACGCGCCTGGCGACCCGTCGCTCGCCATCGGAGGTGTCGAGAGTGATCGGGCGATCGTCCGGAGCCGGTCGACCAAGCTGCGGCACGACGATCCGGTAACCGGAATTGATCGGGAAGTAGGAAAGACTCCGCACGTGGGCGTCGGGTCGTCGGAGGGGAATGCCTGAGGCCTCCCGGAAGAGCGGTCCTTGCTCCGCCGACCTGCCGTGATCGCCCCGACGTACCCGGCGTCCGACCGAGATGGACTGATGGACTGTCGCATGGCCCAAGCGTGGCCGCTCGTGATCCGGGCTCGCCGTGACGACGATCACACTGCGGTGTGTCGCCGGCCACGGCAGCAGGACTGGGTCCGCGACATCCTCGCGCAAATGGAAGCGCTCGCCGCGACGTTCCTGCTCGGCTTGGGGAGCGCCGCGAGCCCGTGTCTGTTGCCGCTCTACCCGGGCTTCATCGCCTACCTCGCCGGTACCCAGGGAACGGTTGAAAGCCGTCGCGCTCGCGTTTCGGCCCTGCACGGGTTGGCAGTCCTGGCGGGCCTCCTCACGACGATGATCGCCGTCGGCGTCCTCGTCTCCGTCGTCGCGCTCCCGTTCGGCGACGTCCTGCGATGGTCGGTCCCGATCGTGACGGCCATCCTGATCGTGATCGGTGTCGCGCTCCTGGCCGGCAAGAACCCGTTTGCCCGTCTGGCCGGCGTCACCGCGCCCGGGGTTCGGAGTCCGCTCGCGCAGGCGTACGTGTACGGCCTGGTCTTGGGCCCGATGGCGATGCCCTGCGCCGGGCCCTTCCTCGTCGCGCTGCTGGCGATCTCGGTCGGTATGGTCGACGGCGTGGCGCGGGTTGGCTCGTTCGTTGTGTACGGGCTCGGCTTCGGGCTGCCCCTCGTACTGCTCACGATCGTGGGCACGACGCGCGGCGAAGCCGTGGCGCGGGCCATGGCTCGACGTCACGACGCGGTGCTGCGGATCTCAGGGCTGTTGATCATCGCGACCGCGGCGTACGAGCTGGTCGCCGCGGGAGTCCTATAGGCGTTCGGTACCACGGAGCGGTTGGGAGGGGTCAGCGGCGACAGTAGCGTTCGCGCGTACGCGCGCGGAGCCTTGTGAATTGACCTCACTGACCTCTCTCGTCCGAAGCCGGCCGGTCGACCGGATCTTGAATCCGGCCGACGTCGTCGATCGGATCCCTGCGATGGAGTCCGCGGCGAGCCTGGCGGTCCTCAGCGCTGGGCTCCTTTCGCTCGTTGGCCTCGCTGCCGCAGTCCGTTCGGTCGATCAGCTGCCGATGACAGCGCTGTTCGTCGCGGCATGTGCGGTCCTCCTCGCCGGCAGTCTCCTCGTGCATGGACGACTGGCCGCGGTTGGCGCGGTCGTCGCGATTGCGACGATCACCGTCTTCTCCGCGGCGACGTTCGAGCTGACGCCCACAGTCGTGTGGCTGTTCGCTCTGGTCGTGCCGATAGTCGGGCTAGTCCATGGTGTCCGCCTCGGTGCGGTCGCGGGCGCGATCTCCGCACCGGCGCTGCACTGGATCGAGACCGGGGTCGCGATCGACCTCCTCGACCCCCAGACGCCGTTCGGCGTCCTGATCCTGGTCGCTCTCGGCGCGACCCCTGCCTATCTCCTGACCCTTGCCAGGCGCCGCCGCGATGCGCTGAACATCCAGCTGGCGAGGGCCGAGAGCCTCGTGGTCGAGACCGAGCGGGCTCGGACGGCCGAGGGCGCGGCGCGGCACCAGGCCATCTTCATGCTGGCCCGCGCGGCCGAGGGCCCGTGACGGTACGACCGGCATTCACATCGAGCACGTACGCGATCTCGCCGCGGAGCTCGCACGGCTGACGGGCATCGCCGAGCAGCAGGTTCAGGAGATCGCCTGGTCGGCGATGCTCCACGACGTCGGCAAGCTCCGTGTCCCGGACAGGGTCCTGCTGAAGCCCGGCACCCTGGATGAAGCGGAGTGGGAGCTGATCCGGCAGCATCCCGTCTGGGGTGAAGAGCTCCTGAATGGCGACCAGGGCTTCGAGCTCGCGCGGAAGATTGCCCGGTGGCATCACGAGAATTGGGATGGGTCGGGCTACCCGGATGGACTTCGCGGCGAGGCGATCCCACTCGCCGCTCGGATCGTCCGCGTCGTTGATGTCTTCGACGCCCTTCGCAGCGAGCGCTCGTATAAGCCCGCCTGGACGCTCGAGCGAAGTCTCGACGAGCTGCGTCTGATACGGGGAACTGCGCTCGATACGGCCCTGGTCGACGCCTTCGTGGATCTGCAGACGCAGACATAGCCGCGGCCCTCGGGCGTGCGCTGGGGCGCAGCCCGACGACCGCCCGCGATCGCGCCAGACATGCCGTTCCTGATCTCCTCCGGATCCGGCACCTGATCGCTCACGGCTCCGCGACCGCGGTCGCCAATTCGGCAGCGTGAGCGCCATTACAGCGCCACTCCTCTGCGAGATCGAGACTCCGAACCTGAACTCCCAGACCTCACAAGGAGCCGGGCGTGAACACGCGAGCCATCCTGATCGGCGGCATCGCCGCCAGCCTCGTCATCGCCATGTGGGAGATGATCGTCGAGGCGGTCCTGCCTGCCGGTGCCGGCTTCTTCGGGCCGCCGATCGCGATCGGGGCGACTATCCTTCGGGACCTTCAGGGCTCGGCGACTCCGATCCCGTTCGATCTTGGTGGCCTCGTCCTGGGGCTCGCCGGGCACATGATGAACTCAGTCGTCCTCGCCGCCGTCTTCGGTCTCGCCGTCGGACGGCGGTCCCTCAGCCGCGGCGCACTCGCCATCGCCGGGATGGCGTGGGGCGCCGTCGTTTTCGCGGCGATGTGGTTCGTCGTCGTGCCGGTGGTCGATCCCCTGGTGCTTAACCTGAACGGCGCCGCATTCTTCGCCGGCCATCTGATGTGGGGCACCGCGCTCGGCGTCCTGTGGGCCCGCTTCGGGGGCACAGACTCGCGCTTACTCACTGAAGCCCGCATGATCGAAGCGCTCGAAGCGTGACGGAATGCGGGCACTGGTCGCGGCGGTCACCGTCTTCGCCACCCTCGTCGCTGCGTGCTCGGGCGGCGCCGGGGGCGCTCCAACGACCGCGACGGGGAGCGAGCCGTGGCGCACGGCAGCGCTGCTCGACGTCGCGACCGGACAGGCATTCCACATCGGCGATCTCCAGGGAAAGGTCGTCGTGATCGAGGCGATGGCAATCTGGTGCGTCAACTGCCGGGCGCAGCAGCACGAGGCCCAGGCGGCGCTGGCACGGGTGAACTCGGCTGACGTCGTCTACATCAGCCTCGACGTCGATCCAAACGAGCGCGCCCAGGATCTTGCGGAGTACGCTCGACGCGAGGGTTTTGCCTGGCGGTTCGTCGTCGCTCCACCCGAGGTGTCCCGATCGCTGGCCGCCACCTTCGGGGATCAGATCCTGTCGCCGCCGGCGACGCCGCTCGTCGTGCTCGGGCCGGAGGGCGAGGTGATCGAGAAGCACATCGGGATCAAGAGCGCCGCAGACCTCGCGGCGCTGCTCGAGGAGCACCTGCCGTGATCGGGGCAACGACCGGTTTCCCCGTCGCCCGTGCGTCGTCCATACCCTCGGTGACGGCCGAGACGATGGCCGAAGTCGACAACCTCGCCGTCGAGGAGTTCGGCCTCGACCTCCTCCAGATGATGGAGCAGGCCGGATCCCACCTCGCCGAGCTCGTTCGCGTCGAGCTCGGTGGCGACCTCCAAGGCAAGCGGGTCGTCGTCGCCGTCGGGCCTGGCAACAACGGCGGCGGAGGCCTCGCCGCGGCGCGGCACCTGGCGAACCGCGGAGCGTCGGTGCGGGTGATCCTGGCCCGCCCGGTCAACCGAGTGAGCGAGGCCGGCCGCCACCAGCTCGCCACGCTGCTCCAGATGTCGGTCGACTGCTGCGTGGCGATCTATGACGTCCCCGATGACGAGCTCGACCGCGAGTTCGCGTCCGCCGACGCGGTCATCGACGCGGTCCTTGGCTATCGGGCGACCGGCGCGCCGCACGATGGCGTCCTGTGGCTCGTCGAGCGCGTGTCGCGAGCCTCGGTGCCAGTCATCAGCCTGGACCTGCCGTCGGGGATCGACGCCGACACGGGCGAGGCGCCTGGGGCGGCGGTCACCGCAACAGCCACGCTGACGCTGGCCCTCCCCAAGCCGGGGCTCTTCAATGGTGCCGGACCGGAGCATGCTGGCCGCGTCTTCCTCGGCGACATCGGGATCCCGGGAGCACTGTACCGGCGGCTTGGTCTCGACGTCGCAGTGCCGTTCGCACAAGGGCGGATCGTCCGCCTCGAGGCCGACGCGTGA
>JBIOWA010000142.1:0-24646 GCA_044868045.1 Candidatus Limnocylindrales bacterium | reverse complement strand
GGCGTGGGTCGGGTCACGTCGGGAATACAGGATGCGGCCCCGACGCCTCCGCGTCCACCTCGGCGCCTGGTACGGATGGCTACGCCGGGGTAGTACTTCCGTCCTGGTCCGCCGGTCCGACCCGACCGATGCGCCCGTCGCGCTTGACCTGATACAGCGCGCTGTCAGCGGCGGCGATGAGCTCGGTCGCGGTCCTGCCATCGCCCGGGAACGTCGCCGAACCGATCGATGCCGCGACCGGGACCGGCCCTCGCGTCTCCCCGACGTACGGCTGGTCGCGGAACGCCTCGATGATCCGCCGCGCGGCGTGCGCCGCCTCCGAGGCGTCGGTCTCGGGCAGGATGACGGCGAACTCGTCGCCGCCGTAGCGAGCCGGCACATCCGACGCGCGAAGCGTCGCCCGGATGACCTCCGCGGCCCATGCCAGGACGCGGTCCCCGAACAGGTGACCGAACGTGTCGTTGACGAGCTTGAAGTCGTCAAGGTCGAGCATCAGGACGCTGAGCGGCTGCTTGTTCCGCTGCGCGCGGACCACCTCCTCGCCCATCCGCTCGTGCAGATAGCGGTGGTTGAAGAAGCCGGTCAACGGGTCGCGGTCCGCGCGCTTGCGAGCGTCCTCGTAGAGACGGGCGTTCTCGAGGGCGATGGCGGCCTCGTTGGCCATCGTCCGCGCCACCTCGAGCTGCTGGCCGTCCCAGCGGACGTACGACTTGGAGAACAACTCGACGAGGCCGATGGCCTGACCCTTCGCGACGAGCGGCAGCATCACGAGCATCCGGATGCCGTCGCGGCGCAGCAGGGTGACCTCGGCGGCGTCGGCGGTGGCGTCCTCAGCGTCGATGATCACGGTCACGCCGCGTTCGAGGACGCGCACGGTCTCGGGGTAGCCCGCGACATCGAAGAACGGCTCCATCTGATCTAGCCGCAGGAGCGGGTGATAGCCGAGCGATTCGAGGCGGCCCGAGGCGCGGTCCCAATAGCTGATGGCGCACTCGTCGACGCCCATCGCGCGGGCGAGGTGGCCGGCCATCAGGTTCGCCACCTGGCGCGGGTCAAGGCTCTCGGACAGCTCGCCGCTCATGTCGAGCAGGCGGCGGAGCTCCCTGGCGAGGTCCTGGCTCCTCGTGAGGAGGCGGGCGGTCTCGAGGGCGGTCGCGGCGTGGTCGGCGAGGATCGTCAGCAGCCGCAGATCGTCCGCATCGAAGCCGCCGAGACCCAGCTTCGACAGCGTGATGACGCCGACGGTCACCTCGTCATAGCGCATCGGGACGACCAGCATCGATTCGTCGATGTCGTCGGTGCCGGCGATGGTCTGGCCACGCGGGTCGCTGTTCGCGTCGTTGATCAGCAACGGCTCGCCGTGTTGCGCCACCCAGCCGGTGAAGCCCTCGCCCATGCGACAGCGCAGGAGCTCGAAGTCGACCCGCTCGTAGGCGCCGACGCGCCCTTCGAAGGCGATGGGGACGACCGCATCGGGCGGTTCGACCAGGTAGACCCGCGCATTGTGGTAACCGATGATCCGGCGGGTCTCCTCGACGACCGCGCGACCGACGGCTTCGAACGATGTGGCCCGGTTCAGTCGACCCGACGCTGCCTGAAGGACGGCGAGCTGGGCGGCCCGGGCCTCGGTCTGTTCGAACAGCTCGGCGTTCGTGAGCGCGATCGCGGCGTGCGTCGCAAGGGTCGTGACGAAAGCCACGTCGCCATCGGTCCAGTCGCGGGGCTCAAGGGTCATGGCCGATAGCGCCCCGATGACGCGGTCATGGTGGGTGAGCGGCGCGATCAGGTCGCCGGCGAAGTCGAGGACGCCGACGTACCGTTCGGAGCCGTAGCGCAGGTCGGCCCTGACGTCGCGCCACGCGGACACGCGACCGGTCTGCAGGACCTCGCCGACCCAGCCCTCCCCGACCCTGAAGACCGGGAGGGTCGAGGCGATGTCCTCGGGCAGCCCGGCCGAGGCGGCGATGGCCAGGTGGTCATCGTTGAGGAGGCGGATCGTCACGTAGTCGACGCGAAGGGCGCGTCTCGTCTCGTCGACGATCGTGCGAAAGACCTCCTGGCGGTCGTGTGTGGCGGCGAGCCGCTCGGCGATGCCGAGGACGCTGTCGAGCCGCTCCGCGAGCTCCGTTTCGAGGCCCTGGTACGCACCGGGCCGGGCGGCCCGGCTGGCGGTCCCGGCTGGGTCGTCCAGCAGGCGCCGAAACAGCGCGGGTCGAGCCGCGCCGGACCCCCTCGCGGGGCGCGGCGAGGCAGCATGATCGCGGGAACGAACGCGCGCGCTCATCCGGCTGATGGTCCCATCGCCGGCGCGTCGTGCCAGCCTCGCCAGCGGTACGGGGTGGGGGTCGATGGAGGTCCTAGTGCGTTCGACGTAGTGGGGTCAGTGGCAGACGAGTGGCGACCGGCGGATTCCGTCCCGGCCGGGGTTGTCATCGCCGATCCGTCGGGCTCCGGTCAACCTGGTTCCGCGGGTTTCATCGCGGATCCGTCACCCTGGGTGACTTGTCAGCCCTGGAGACACATTTCGAACAGCTGTGCACGACCGGTCGCCCAAAATCGACACGATCTGTCGTTTCTGCATCGCGGCCATGCTCATTCATCGCGAATGTGTCACTGGGGCTGACATCGCCAAGACCAGGCCCAGGCCCGGCCCCGCGAGCGGCGCCTACATCATCACCAGGCCGCCATCCACCGCCAGCACCTGGCCGGTGATGAAGGCGGCCTCGTCGGAGACGAGGAAGGCGACCGCGTCGGCGACCTCCTCGGTCGTCCCGAACCGTCCGAGTGGCGTGCGGTTGGTGATCTCCGTCTGGAGCGCCTCAGGGAGGTCCTTCGTCAGCTCGGTCACTACGAAGCCGGGCGCGACGGCATTGACCGTGATGCCGCGCGACCCGAGCTCGCGCGCGGTCGCCTTGGTCAGCCCGATCAGCCCGGCCTTCGCGGAGCTGTAGTTGGCCTGCCCGATCTGGCCGGCCTGTCCGGAAACCGACGTGATGTTGACGATCCGTCCGCCCCGAGCCTTCAGCATCGGGCGAGTCACCGCCTTGGTCATCCAGAACGCGCCGAACAGGTTGGTCTCGAGCACGTCCCGCCAGGCCTCGGGCGTCATCCGCATGATGAGGTCGTCGCGCGTGATCCCGGCGTTGTTGACGAGCACGTCGATCTTGCCGAACGTCTCCAGCGCGGCCTTCACCACGCTCTCGGCAGACTCCGGATTGCGGACATCGCCCTGGATGGCAAGCGCTTTCCGGCCGATGGCTTCGATCTCGCCGGACGTCTCCTTCGCGGCCCCGGCGTTGCCCTTGTAACTGAACGCGATGTCGGCGCCCTGCCCCGCCAGCCGGAGTGCGATCGCCTTGCCGATCCCGCGCGACCCGCCCGTGACGAGCGCGCTCTTCCCGGTCAGATCGATCATCCAGGTCCTCTCCCCTCTCGGTCCCCCTGTCGAATGGTCCACCAACCGACACCGTGTTCGTACGCCGCGGCCAGGGCCCGGAGGGCCGACATCGGGCTATCGCCCCAGCCCTCGTGGTCGAGCGCCGTCCCGAGTCCGTCAAGCGAGCCCCAAGCCACCCAAGGTCGATCGTCGTCTGGGCCGTGATAGGTCACGCCGATACTGTTGAGATCGTCTGGCAGGCGGCTTTCCACCTCGGTCCACACGATCGCGATGTCCTCGTTTGTCCAGCAATCCACCTAGCGCACGGGCTCTTTCGCCCGCTCGGGCTCACCCGGAACGACGTCGTCGAGGGGCACGTCCACGGGGCCGGGCTGAGCCATCAACGCGGCCAGGGCGGGCGGGATCGGGTCGACCGAGTCCCAGTCGACCGGCAGCCGCACCTGGACGTCGTCCGGCCGGACCGCGGCATCGCCGGCCGCTCCTCGTGCCGGATCGGCCGTCCATTCGACCGTCACCGCGCCTGACGTGAACCCTGCCCCGAACGCGACCATCACGATCCGATCGCCGATCTTGACCCGGCCCTCGTTGACCGCCTCGGCCAGGGCGATCGGCACCGACGCGGCAGAGGTGTTCCCGTATCGGTCGAGATTGACGTACATCTTGTCCATCGGAAGGTCGAGGCCCTTTGCCACAGCCTCGACGATCCGGATGTTCGCCTGGTGCGGGATGAAGAGGTCGATGTCGGACGCCTGCAGGCCGGACTTGCGAACCGACTCGAGCGCGGTCGTCGCCATCGTCTTCGTCGCGAATCGATAGGTCTGGTTGCCCTCCATCCGGATGAAGTGCTCGCCACGGGCGATCGTCTCCGCGGACGGTGGGCTCTTCGCCCCGCCCGCGGGCAGCCAGATCATGTAGGCGCCCTCCGGGGCCGTCGTGAGCTCGGTGCCCAGCGCGCCACCCGGCTCGTCGCTGGCCGACAGGACTACCGCGCCTGCGCCGTCGCCGAACAGGATGCAGGTGCTCCGATCCGTGTAATCGAGGAACCGGGTCAACAGCTCCGCGCCGATGACCAGGACGTGCTTCGCGAGGCCGCCGGCGATGTACGCCTGGGCCGTGGAGAACGCGTAGACGAAGCCGGAGCAGGCGGCCATGACGTCCATCGCGGCCGCGCGCTTGTTGCCGATCGCCTCCTTGACCAGCGCCGCGGTCGACGGCATCCAGTAGTCCGGCGTCAGGGTCGCCAGCAGGATCAGGTCGATGTCGTCGGGATCGATCCCCGCCGTGCGGATCGCGCGCAGCGACGCGACCGCGCCCATCGAGGCCGTCGTCTCGTGGGCCGCCGCGACGCGCCGTTCGCGGATCCCCGTGCGGCTCACGATCCATTCGTCCGAGGTATCGACCATCTTCTCGAGGTCGTGGTTGGTGAGCACACGCTCCGGCGCGTAGCGACCCCAACCGGTGACGTGGGCTCGGCGCGGTTCGGCGCTCACAGCGGTTCGACCTCGATCAGCGGCTGCTTCGCCTTGACCAGCGTGCCGCTTTCGGCCACCACCCGGACGACGCGGCCCGCCAGGTCGGACTTGATCTCGTTGAACAGCTTCATCGCCTCGATGAGGCCGATGATCTGGCCGACCGCCACCTCGCCACCGACCGACACGTACGGCGCCGATCCGGGAGCCGGGGACGCATAGAAGATCCCGGTGAGGGGCGCCTTGATCGACGGCCTGGTCGCGGCCGCGAACTCGCGACCGACCGTGGAGGGCTCGCCGGCGACGGCGGTGCTCCCGCTGGCCGCATCGGGCGTGGCGGCCGGTGACGCGGCCGACAGGCTGGTCACGGTGATCGGCGTCAGCGCCGAGGGCTTTCGCAGCACGAGCCCTGTCCCGCCGGACTCGACCTCGAGCTCGGTCAGGTCCGATCGATCGAGGAGCGTCGCGAGGCGGTCGATCAGACCCAGCAGGTCGCGGTCGCCGTCGTCGTGCGGCGGGTTTGTGCCGTCCGCCGTCGCCGGCTCGACCATCGCGGCCCCCAGGTCGGCCTCCAGGTCGGCCTCGGCGGCGGGGCCCATGGCCATCGGCTCGAGTTCGTCCGTCATCCGTCCCACCGGGTGAAGATGAGGGCGGTGTTCTGGCCGCCGAACCCGAATGAATTCGACAGCACCACCCGGACGTCATCCCGCGCCGCCTCGCTGGCCACGATCGTGAGCCCGGCCGCCTCGGGATCCGGGTCGCTCAGGTTGATGGTCGGCGGGATGCACCCCTCGCGGATCGTCATGACCGACACGATCGACTCGATCGCGCCGGCGGCACCGAGCGTATGGCCGATCATCGACTTGTTGGCGGTGATCGGCACGTCCGCGGCGTGGTCGCCGAGGATCGACTTGATCGCCTGGAGCTCCGACTTGTCCCCTTCCGGCGTCGACGTCGCGTGGGCATTGACGTGGTCGACGTCGGCCGGCGCGAGACCGGCCTTCTCGAGCGCCCGCCGCGCGGCGCGGACCGCGCCGATACCACCCGGCGCCGGCAACGTGATGTGCGACGCGTCGGCCGTTGCGCCGTACCCGACGAGCTCGGCGAGCGGCGTCGCCCCACGGGCCTGCGCATGCGACAGCTCCTCGAGCACGAGGACACCGGCGCCTTCGCCGCAGATGAAGCCGTCGCGGCCGGTGTCGAACGGTCTGGAGGCGCCCTCGGGATCGTCGTTACGCGTCGAGAGCGCGCGCATCGCGGCGAACCCGCCGACCAGGAACTCGTAGATACCGGCCTCCGCGCCGCCGGCCAGCATCATGTCGGCGTCGTCGCGGCGGATCGTCTCGAACGCCTCGCCCACGGCATGACCGCCCGTGGCGCAGGCCGACACGGTGGCGTAGTTGGGTCCGGTCATCCCGTAGTTGATCGCGATCTGCCCGGCGCCCACGTTCGGGATACCCATCGGGATCAGGAACGGGCTGATCCGATCGGGTCCGCGAGTGACGTTGGTCGTGATCCCTTCGTTCAGCGTGCCGACGCCGCCGAGTCCGGTGCCCAAGATCGCGCCGGTCCGTTCCGCGAGCTCGCCCTCCAGGCGGTCGGGCAGGCCGGCCTGGTCCATGGCCTCGCGCGTCGCGACGAGGCCGAACTGGATGTAGCGATCGGTCCGGCGCTGGTCCTTCCGATCGAGGACGTGGCTGGCATCGAAGTCCCGGACCTGGCCGGCGATGCGCACGGTCAGCCGCGACGGATCGAACGCGTCGATCGTGCTGATGCCGGAGCGCCCGGCCACCAAGCCCGCCCACGAGGTCGGCAGATCGTTGCCGAGCGGCGTGACCATGCCCATCCCGGTTACGACGACTCGTCGCGCGCTCATCGGACGAGCTTCCCGGTGCGGACGGTGGCGGCGCGGTACACGTCCCCGGTGAGGCCACGTGCGGAGATGGCGTTCGCGACCGCGAGGGTATCGAATGCGGTCCGCTTGATCTCGGCCGTGACCTCGTCGCCGGCGATGTCGATCAGCGCCCACGAGGCGGTCGGGTCGCCGTCGAAGACGTAGCCCGCCGACCCGTCGTTCACGATGACCTTCCAGCCGAGATCGCGGACCTCGGGCAGGTGGGTGTGGCCACAGACGATGATCCGGGCATCGGTTCGGGCGACCCGCTCGATCGTCACGGACGGATCGAGGTTCTGATCGAAGCCCGCGGTCTGCGAGCCGGGCGAGGCATGGCAGACCAGCACCAGTGGCTCGCTGTCTTCGTTCGCTCGCCAACGCCGTTCCGATGGGAGGCGACGCAGCCAGTCGAGCCGCTCGTCTCCGAGGGCGTCGTGCGCCCACTCCGCGGCATCGACGATGGCATCCGGAACACCGTCGGTCATCCACGGGAACGCCGCCGCATAGTCGAAGTCCGCCACGGCGACATCGGTGTTGCCGGCGATCACGAGCGCCCCGTCGTCGGCGAGGCTGCGCACGACGTCGACGACGATGGCCGGCTCCGGACCGTTTAGCACGAGGTCGCCGGCGACCAGTACGGCATCGGGCTTCGCCTTGGCGACGTCGGCCAGGACGGCCTCGAGGGCCGCGGCATTGCCATGGACGTCGGACAGGGCGGCGATGAGGGTCATCGGAGCGTGCCTTCCGGCGGGATCACGAAGCTGAGGAGGCCCGAGCAGGCGACCTCACCGTCCACGCTGGCCACACCACGGCCCTTGCCGAACCGGGACCCGAGCTTCTCCATCGTGATCTCGAGCCGCAGCGTGTCGCCCGGCGAGACGATCCGCTTGAACCGCACCTCCTCGATGCCGGCGAACAACCCGATCCGGGCGCCGAAGCCGGGTTGCTTCGCGACATAGACCGCCATCGTCTGGGCGAGCGCCTCGACCTGGAGCACGCCCGGCATCACGGGCAGCCCGGGAAAGTGTCCGGCGAAGTACCACTCCGTCGCCGTGACCCCCTTGACCCCGACGATCCGCTTCGCGCCCGGGTCGTACTCGACGATCCGATCGACGAGCAGGAACGGGTGGCGATGCGGGATCAGGTCCTGGATCTCGGCGGTCGTGTGGATGGTGTCGGTCACGGGCAACTCCGGCGGCGTCAGGGCGTCAAGTTTGGGCGTCAGCGGTGCCCGGCATCGAGACGGCGTGTGCAGGTCTGCACGTTGAGCATGGTCTGATCAGACGCGCGCCGCGGCGGCAAGGAAGGCGGCGCTGCCGACCCGATCGAGGAGGTTCGTCGTCATCCGCCCCTCGAGGAACGTCTCGGACGCGAGCAGGGCCTGATGGATGTCGACGTTGGTCGTGATGCCGTCGATCACCAGTTCCTCGAGCGCCACCCGGCCGCGGGCGATCGCCGTCGCCCGGTCCGGGCCCCATACGATGAGCTTGCCGAGCAGCGAATCGTAGAAGGACGGGACCTCGTACCCGGTGAACAGATGGGAGTCCATGCGGACACCCGGCCCGCCCGGGGCATGGAACCGCTCGACGATGCCGGCGCCCGGCCGGAAGTCGTGGGCCGGGTCCTCGGCGTTGATCCGGAACTCGATGGCGTGGCCCTCGAAGTCGATGTCCGCCTGGGTCATCCCGAGCGGTTCTCCCGCCGCGATCCGCATCTGGAGCGCGACCAGATCGACGCCGGTCAGGATCTCGGTCACGGGATGCTCGACCTGGATCCGGCAGTTGATCTCGATGAAGTAGAAGTCTCCGCGGCCGTCGACCAGGAACTCCAGCGTCCCGACGTTCTCGTATCCGGCCGCGACCACCGCCCGGATCGCGCGCTCGGCGAGCTCCGCACGGGCGACCTTGGAGAGGGCCGGGGTCGGTGCCTCCTCGAGGATCTTCTGGTGGCGCCGCTGGACGGAGCAGTCGCGCTCCCCGAGGTGGACGCCGTGGCCGTAGCGATCCACCGCGATCTGGACCTCGACGTGGCGGTTCTCGTCGAGCCACTTCTCGAGGTAGAGCGAGTCGTCGCCGAACGCGGCCTTCGCTTCGCTCCGGCAGACCTTGAGCACCGACTCGAGCTCTCTCGAGGTACGCACCATGCGCATGCCCTTGCCCCCGCCACCGGCCGATGGCTTGACCAGGACCGGGTAGCCGATGCGCTCCGCCTCCGCCATTGCGTGCATGTCGTCGCGGAGCATGCCGTCGGAACCGGGGATAGTCGGCAGGCCGTGGGCCCCCAGGAGCTGGCGCGTGCCGGCCTTGCTCGCGAAGCGCTCGAGGACGCTGGCCGGCGGTCCGATGAAAGTCAGGTCGTGCGCTGCCACGACCTCCGCGAACCCCTCGTCCTCGGACAGGAACCCGTAGCCCGGATGGATCGCGTCGCAGCCGGTGACCAGGGCGGCCGAGATCACCGCCGGGGCGGAGAGGTATGACCGCTTGGCGTCCGCCGGTCCGATGCAGATCGCCTCGTCGGCGAGGCCGACCGGAAGCGATTCGCGGTCCGCCTCGCTGTAGGCGACGACCGCTTCGACGCCGAGGGTCCGACAGGCACGGAGGATGCGGAGTGCGATCTCGCCGCGATTCGCGATCAGGACCTTTCGAAACATCGGCTAGGCGCCCGTGCCGTTGGTCGACGACGGGACGGGTGTGAACTCGATGACGATCAGTTCCTGGCCGTACTCGACGGCGTCACCGGCCTCGACAAGGCTTGCGCCGACGATGCCGTCGACCGGGCTGATGACCTCCTGGGCGATGCCGAGCATGTCGACGGCCCCGAGCCGGTCGCCCGCGCGGACCTTCGCACCGGCAGTCAGGTCCTTGCGCGGCTGGTAGACGCCGACCGCGGGTGACGTCGCGACGTTCCGCGGATCGGTGCGCAGGGAGGTCGCGGGCTCCGCGTGATGGTGATGGCTTCGCGGGGGCCGCTCGGCGCTCCGTTCGCTCGAGCGTTCCACGCTCGTTCGGTCGCCAGCCCGACGATCGCGGCTCCCGCCGCCGGCCGTGGCCGGCCGTCGGAGCCGGACTCGCCAGGTCCCCTCGCGGACCTCGAGCTCGCCTAGACCCGTCGCGCCGAGCTTGGCGATGAGCGCGGGTAGCAGCTCGTCGCTGAGGCGATCGATGGCGGCGTGATCGGCGGCGCGGTCTGCGGCGTCATCGGACGCGCGGTCGGTCTTGGAGCGGGCTCGATCGGGCACGCGTTACACCTCCTCCCGGGCCGGCGGGTCGTCGCGCGACCAGACCTCGACACCCACGAGGCTTCGTCGAGCCGGATCGAGCAGGTCGCGGAGGCGATCTGCCAGGCTCCGGTCGATGCGGCCGGGGACGTCGGGTCGGGACACTTCAGTGTAGGCGCCCAGCGCCCGGTACCGTCGGTAGCGCTGCTCGACGAGGGCGTCGATGGTCATGGCGTCGAGTGCGTCGAGCCGATCGACGATGATCGCCCGAAGGCGCTCCGCCGTCTGCGCCGGCTCCTCGTGCGCCCCCTCGCCGGGCTCCGGCACCACGATGTCGACGACGCCGAGTGCGTGTTGATCGGCGGCCGACATCCGCATCGCGGCCGCCGCCGTGGCCGCCTCGTCGGGGGTCCGCCACAGGATCGAGGCGCAGCCCTCGGGGCTGATCACCGAGTACACCGCGTTCTCGAGCGCGATCACGACGTCAGCCACCGCGATCGCCAACGCCCCACCCGAACCGCCCTCCCCGGTGATGACGGCGACGATCGGGGTGCGCAAGCGGCTCATCAGGCCGATCGATCGGGCGATCGCCTCCGCGATGCCCCGCTCTTCGGACTCCGGGCCGGGGTGTGCGCCCGGCACATCGACGAATGTCACGACCGGCAATCCGATCCGCTCGGCGAGCTCCATCACACGCATGGCCTTGCGATAGCCCTCCGGGTGGGGCATCCCGAAGTTGCGCAGGATGTTCTCGTCGGTGTCGCTTCCCTTCTGCTGGCCGATCACCACCACCTGTCGACCGTCGATGCGCGCGAGGCCCGCGACGATCGCCGCGTCGTCGCCGAACAGCCGATCGCCGTGGAGCTCGACGAACTTGTCGGCCATGGCCTCGACGAACTCGAGCGTGCGCGGACGTCGCAGGTTCCGCGCCAGCTGAACGCGGGCCCAGACGTCGTCGCGGCTCGTGGCCGGCGGCACGGTGGTCGGCACCATACCGACACCATCCGGGGTGACCGCCGGTACCGGGGCTGGTCGGGCCGCAGCGGCTTCGGCCGTCGCCGGGCCCGGATTGTCGCCGTTCGCAAGCTCTCCGACGCGGTCCGCGATGGTCGTCAGGAAGGAGAACGGGCGGAAGGCCGGGACCGCCTCGTCGATCGCCTCCGGGGCGGCGTAGGAGCCGCGGGCGGGCAGCAGGCGCAGGATCGACGTGATCTCGTCGCGCAGCTCGGCTCGCGGCACGACACGATCGACGAAGCCGTGGCTGAACAGGAACTCGGCGCGCTGGAACCCGGGCGGCAGTTCGGCGGCGATCGTGCCGGCAGTCACCCGCGCCCCGGCGAACCCGATGAGTGCATCGGGCTCCGCGACGTTGACGTCGCCGACCGCCGCGAACGACGCGAAGACGCCGCCGGTCGTTGGGTCGGACAGGATCGAGATGTACGGCACGCCGCCGGCCCGCAGGCGCTCGAGCGCGGCCAGTGTCTTGGCCAGCTGCATCAGGGCGAGCGTGCCCTCCTGCATCCGCGCCCCGCCGGATGCGCTTACGATGACCAGCGGAACGCGGGCCGCCAGCGCATGCTCCGCCGCGCGGGCGACCTTCTCCCCGACGACGGCGCCCATCGAACCGCCCATCAACCCGAAGTCCATGACGCAGATCGCGACCTCGGTCCCGCCGATCGCCCCCGTCCCCCATACGGCCGCGTCGCGCATCCCGGTCGCGGTCTGGGCCGCAGCCAGGCGGTCCGGATACGGCCGCTGGTCGACGAATCCGAGCGCGTCGACCGATTGCAGCCCGGCATCGCGCTCGCCCCAGGAGCCATGGTCGAGCAGGTGGCCGATGCGCGCCTCGGCCGAGAGCCGGAAGTGGTGGCCGCAGGTGGTACAGACCCGCAGGTTCTTGTCGAGCTGCTTGTTGAACAGCATCGTCGAGCAGGTCGGGCACTTCGTCCACAGGTCGGGCGGGTAGACGTCGCGACGCGCCCTGAACGACGGCAGCTTGAGCGGCATCAGACGGTCCTCGCGCGAGCGACGGCGCGGACGGCCCGCGTCATCGCGCTCGTCGGTGGACGCCCGCGGCGCCACGCGACGTAGGCGGCGCCGGCCAGTGACAACGCCGCGGAGGTCAGTACCCCGCCGATGACGACCGGTCGGACGGTCCCGACGCGCTCGTCGGCGGCCATGCCGCGAACGGACCGCAGGGGGAACTCGACCAGGCTGCCCGCCCGCGCCGAGGCGGCCGCGGCGAGTCGCGCAGCCAGGTCCTCCTCGAAGCGGAACGATGGGTGGTACCGCGGCAAACCGTGAACCAGGCGGTCCGCCATCGCCCGGAGGTCGGCCGGCACGTCGGCCTCGTCTCGTGGCCCGCGGCTGAGCAGGGACTCGAGATACCGATCGACCACGAACGCCTCGATCTCGCCGTCGCGCGTGGTCTGCCCGAGGGTCACGCCCTCCCCTCGCGGGACGCCGTGGGCGACCCATCGTCGAGCTCGCGGGCGAGGCCGCGCAGGCCGCGATGGATCAGGACCCGGACGGCTCCCTCCGAGCGGCCGAGGATCTCGGCGATCTCGGACGTCGACATCTCATGGACGAAGCGGAGCATGACCGCGCGGCGACGATCGCCAGGTAGCCGCTCCACCGCGCGCAACGCCGATGCCGCCATCTCGCGCGCCACGACCGCGCCCTCGACGTCGCCCGGGGCGGGCGCGTCCGAGACCAGGTCGAGTGGCGCCTCGGGTCGCCGACGCCAGCGGCGCCGTCGCTCGGCGACGACGTTGCGTGCGATCCGGAACAGCCAGATCCGGAATGTCGAGGCGCCTTCTCCGTCGTCCGGGCGGGCACGTTCCTCGAAGCGCGCGAGGCCGGCGAGCGCGGACAGGAACGTCCGCTCCGTCGCATCCTCGGCCTCGTGGTGATCGCCGAGCTCGTAGACCGCGTAGTTGTACACCTGGGCCACGTACTTCCGGTACAGCGCATCGAAGCGCGCGGGATCGGCCCGCGCCGCGTCCACGAGCGACCGATCCCGGTCGAGGTGGGCGAGCCGTGGGCGACCGGCCTCCTCCGGCCGCGTCGTCTTCCTCAATGCCGGTCGCGCCATCTCGTTACACCCCAGCCGAGGCGACAGCCGGGAGCCGGACGTGACGGATCTCCCCGACGACGACTGCCCGCCGGCCATCCGTCGCAGCATCGTCCGCGACGATCAGCGCGCCGCTCGCGGGGTCAACGCCCTCGGCGCGGGTCGTGGTCACGGCACCGTCCGATCCGATGAGCTCGATCAGGCGACCGGTGGTGACCTGCCGGTCGGCCCACGCCGCGACGTCGAAATGGCCTCGGCGCAGTGCCCGGATCTCGTGCTCGAGCCGGGCGAGGAACGCTTCCAGCAACGCGTGGTGATCGATCCGAGGAGCGGCGGACAATACGCGCAACGACGTCATCGACGCGGCGAGATCGGGCGGGAAGGCATCCGCCGGCCAGTCGGCGTTGACGCCGATCCCGATGACGACGCGGGGGTCGTCGGTGCCCAGGCCGTCGCTTTCGCCCAGCACCCCGGCGAACTTCCGCACGCCATCTGAGGCCTCGGTCACCAGATCGTTCGGCCACTTGAGACGGATCGATCCGGGCGTCAGGCCGGCGACCTCCTCGGCGGCGTTCGCCATCGCCATCGAGACGGTCGCCGCCAACCGCCAGGTGCGGTCGGGTGCGAGCCACGTGGGCCGGAATCCCAGCGACAGCAACAGCGCGGCCCGAGGCGGCGCGAGCCAGGCGCGCCCATCGCGGCCCCGCCCGGCCGTCTGCTCCTCGGCCGAGGCGAGGCACACCTCGGGGATGCCGTTCGCCAGCCAATCGCGGACCACGTCGTTCGTGGACCCGACGACGGGGAAGTGCACCCGGCGAGCGAGGAAGTCGGTCACGCGTTCCGCGCGGCTCAGCCGGCCGCGGCGACCTCGACCGGTTCCGGGCGTTCCAGCTCGAAGGCCGAGTGGAGCGCGCGCAGCGCGGTCTCGAGCTCCTCCTCGGCGATCATGCAGGTGATCCGCACTTCCGACGTGGAGATCATCTCGATGTTCACGTTGGCGTCGGCCAGCGTGCCGAACATCCGCGCCGCATAACCGGGGGCGTTATGGAGCCCGGCACCCACGATGCTCACCTTGGCGACTGACGCATCCGTGGTGAGCTCGCGCGCCCCAAGGTCACGGATGATCGGCTCGAGCGTCTTCTTCGCCTTGCCGAGCTCGACCTGCGGGACCGTGAACGAGAGGTCGGTCTCGCCGCCGTGGCCGACGTTCTGGACGATCATGTCGATGTTGACGCCGGCCGCGGCCAAGGGCTCGAAGATCGAGCGCGCGATGCCCGGGCGATCGGGCACCGCGACGACCGTGACCTTGGCGACGTTCCGGTCGTGGGCAAGCCCGCGGACCTTGTTGCGCTGCTCCACGAGCGGGTCCTCCTTGATGAGCGTGCCTGGCGCGTCCTCGAACGAGCTCAGGACTTCGATGACGACGTCGTTGACCCAGCCGAGCTCGACCGCCCGGACCTGCATGACCTGGGCGCCCTGATGGGCGAGCTCGAGCATCTCCTCGTAGCCGATCACCGGCAGCTGGCGCGCGTCGGGGACGAGCCTCGGATCGGCCGTGAAGATGCCCCGGACGTCGGTGAATATCTGGCAGCGGTCGGCCCGCAGGGCCGCCGCGAGGGCCACCGCGGTCGTATCACTGCCGCCGCGGCCGAGCGTGGTCATCTCCTGGTCGTGGGCCCCCACGGCGCTCTGGCCCTGGAACCCGGCGACGATCACGACCCTGCCGTTCTCGAGCTCAGCTCGGACGCGGCGCGGCTCGATGCCGGCGATCCGTGCCCGGCCGTAGGTCCCGTCGGTCGTGATCCCGGCCTGTGGACCGGTCAGCGAGATCGCCGCGACGCCGAGTGCATGGAGCGCCATCGAGAGCAGCGTGGCGCTCTGATGTTCGCCCGTGGCCAGGAGGACGTCGAGCTCGCGCGGATCGGGCTCGTCGGTGATGGCCGCCGCCAGGCCGAGGAGCTCGTCGGTCGTGTCGCCCATCGCGGACACGACGACGACCAGGTCGTGCCCGGCCGCGCGCTCGCGCGCGATCCGCCGCGCGACGCGTCGGATGCGGTCGGCGTCGGCGACCGAGGAGCCGCCGAATTTCTGCACGACGAGGGGGTTGGGCATGCCCGGCATTCTACCGCCGCGATTCGCCTCCTCCCCGCCGGTCAAGGGTGGCACCATGGTCCGCGCGATGTGCTTCGATCACGAGAGCCGGCCGCCCATCGCGCCGATCGCCGGCGGAGAGCTCGACGGCCAGGGTATCGAGCTGGAGGCGATCGACGGGAATCGGCTGGCGGCCTTCCGGGCCCGGCCGACGGCGCCGACCGGCAACGGGGTCGCGATCCTCCCCGACGTTCGCGGCCTGCACCCGTTCTATGAAGAGCTGGCGCTGCGGATCGCGGAGCGCGGCGTGGACGCCGTCGCAATCGACTGGTTCGGCCGCAGCGCCGGCGTCGGGCGTCGTGGCCCGGACTTCGACCACTCGCCCCATGTCAGCGCAACGACGTGGGCGGGGATCGCCGCCGACATCCGTGCCGGCGTGGCAGCGTTGCGTGACGACGGGCTCGATCGTGTCTTCACGCTGGGGTTCTGCATGGGCGGCCGGATGTCGTTCCTGGCCGCGACCCTGGGCCTCGGCCTCACCGGCGTGATCGGCATGTACGGCACGCTGGAGGGACCTGGAAGGGGTGGCGCGCCGGCGCCGCTCGACATGCTCGACGAGATCGCGTCGCCCGTGCTCGGCCTCTTCGGCGGCGCGGATTCGGCGATCACGGCCGACGCGATTCGCGCGTTCGATCGCGGCCTCACGGAGCGCGGCATCGACCACCGGATCGTGACCTATCCGGGCGCCCCGCACAGCTTCTTCGACCGGAAGGCGACCGAGTTCGCCGATGCCAGCGCAGACGCCTGGGACGAGATGACCGGGTTCGTCGAGTCGCGGTCCCGATAGAGCGAGGCCGGCGGGTAGTCCGCCGGCCTCCATGGTCACTGGTTCCTGACCAACCTTCGCTCAGTGGACACCTAGGCAGAGCGAGAATCCCTGGTGGGTGCCTGGATTGTGGGCACCCAACGCGACGCCGTGGGGTGCATGCGATGAGATATGGAACTGCCCGTACTCCATGCCCGAGGCAGATCCGTCGCCATCGATGTCATCGCATGGTCCGTGCGCGGACACCGACCCACCCGAGAACGCCAAGGTGAGGAGCCCAACCAGAAGGGCCGCGAGGAGACGACGCGAGAGGCGCATGAGCAACTCCTCCTAACGCTGGCTCGGACGCGATCCCGCCGGGCCCGGGTCGCGGCTCGCGGCTCGCTTGTCACCGCACCAGACCTCCGCGTGATACACCGATGGTCACCGCATCGCAACGCGGATCGGGTCCAAGCGGTGCTCCAACGCACCGGTTCTGTGGCCCTCGGAAGACCTGCGGAACGACCGATCGATCAGCTGTCGGTCCGCTGCAGGATCCATAGACCGGTGTTCATGTCGCTTGCGTAAATGAGATCGGTTGCTTCATCGACGACAACGCCCCAGACCTGGGTCGTGTTCGCGAGCGTCCCTCGCTGGGATGGCTTGACGGGATTGTTTCCCGCGGGCGGCACGAAATACGCGACCTCGACCGGATGGGCTGGATCGCTCGCATCCACGACACGGACGCCGTCGGTATACCAGGAGCTGTACACGTCAGTGCCCACGAGGAAGTTGTTATGGATGGAGAAGTCTCCGGCCGCTTGGTCATTCGTGCCGAGTGAATTCGGCGTCCGGTATTCGCCGACCTGGACGGGGGCCGCGGGGTTGGAGTAGTCGTAGACCCGCATATATCCGAACCCCTTTTCGATCCCGGATCCGGATGCTTTGCAAAAGTCCTCGTCGGCACCGAATAGGAGTTGCCGACCCTCGTCCCACTGCGAGGAGTGGGCGTCGCCGTCGGCGTTCGCGGGATAGACGGTGCGACCCTTGAATCCCGGGTCCGCCGGATCGGTGACATCGAGCTGGATGAACCCGCTATCCCAGTACGACAGGAAGACGAGCTTGCCGTCGGCGGAGGGTTCGGCACCATGGCCGTAATTCGCGTCCGGATCGCATCCCTGGCCGGCGTAGAACGGCCCGCCGATGTCCTGGATCCCCCACTCCGAAACCTGGAAGGGATTGGTCGGGTCCGTGATGTCGATCAGTCGGAAGTCACCATCGCCATCCGCGTCGCGGTATCCAGATGGAGTCGTAGCGTCTGGATAGCGACTCGTTGGAACGGTGGCGTACGCAAAGGTCCGACCAAGATCGGCGCGGTGTTCTACTTCGAACTCGTGGACCCCACGCGCGCAGCACTCCGAGTCCCAGAAACCGAGCGACGCGGGGTGCGTCGGATCGGTCACGTCCCATAACTGGAGGCCGCGCGGGAACGACAGGTCGCTTCGTGAGCCACCACATACCTGGATCCCGGAGACCGCGATGTCATGGCCGGCGAGCGGGCCAGACTCAGCCGTATAGACGACGACGTCCTCGGCGCTCGTGCCAGCCGGGTTCTGGAGACGAGCCACCAGGGTCGGATTTTCGGCGTCCGTGGCTTTGACGATGGCAATGCCGTTGTTCGGGGCGCTTGGGCAGAATCGATCGTTGCCCGTCGCCCAGTCGGTGAAACCCCAGTGGCCGACGTAGGCGAAGCCCTCGTGGGTCCAGACATCGGCGTTGAAACCTCGGCCGCCCAGATCATGGTGGGCGACGACCTCCATGTTCAGGGCCGATCCCGCCTTGTTCCCGCCCGAGAACATCTTCTTCGACTGGGCAAGGCGGTGGATCTCATCCTTGAGCAGCTCATCGCCATTCGAGGGCGCGGCCAGGACGGCGCCATTCAGGGCGACGACCATGGCCGCGGCAAATGTGAGAGCGCGAACCGAGACTCGGTGAAGAGGACCGCTCATTGGACTCCTCCCTGCACGTTGCGTCATCAGCGAGCGATGTGCAAAACATGATGCTCACCAACGCCCGCATCGGCAAGACGAGCTGGGGTACGCGGAGATTCCAAGCGGTAGGATGCGATGGGCCTGCGTTAGGGAGCGTCCGCGGCTTCGGGACCACCACGCCGGCGGTTGAGCGCAACCACGGCCACGACCGCGAGTCCCACCAACACTACCCCGGTCACGATCGGCATCCATCCAGGGACCCCCGGCTCCGGCGACGCCCCGCCGGTCGTCGGTTCCGTTGACGGAGGAACCACGCCGGCTCCCAGACTGGACTCGACTTCGCCGACGGATGCCGCGGTCGCAGGCATCTGGTCACACACGGAGGTCCGCAGGGCGCCCCGGTCTCGACGTGCAAGGACGACCCATTGCTCGCCCGCCTGCGGGGCCCAATCGGTCGACGAGATGACGGTCGGGTCAGTCACCGGCCGCTCGATCACAACGGTCGGCTGAGGATCTGCGCCCCACCACAGCTGTACATCGATCGCGACCTGCGTCGGATTCGTCTGTAGCACGGTCCCTGCGACGACGATCGAGCCTGGCTCGTCTGCGAACGGTCTGAGCTGCGGAGGCACGCACGAGGCAAGAGATGGCGCCGGCGCGGCGAGCACGAGCCCGGCGATCGAAAGGACCGCGACGAAAAGGCGAACCTTGATGGCTACGGAGCGTTGCATGGTGTCCTCCCGGAGCGGACGACCTTCGCCTCTCTTGGTGCGGTCGCTCGACCGGATATCGCGTGAGTGGACCGCGAGACGCCTTCTGCGACACGACGGTTCCAAACCCTGGGTACCCGACTCGGGTCAGCAGTGGCCATAACGGCAGCTGTCGGGACCGGACGTCGTTTCGGCAGTCCTTGCCCTGGCCCGGTCCCGACTCGTCCATTCAACAACAACGTGGCGACCTCGGGCGCCCACACGAGTCCAGCTGCTGCACGGTCCCGTGCCTCGAGCTGGACTGCTTCAACTAGCAGCCGCCACTGGAGAGCGGCAACAGTCAGGCGCACGAGCCGTCGACCGAGGTCTTTCAGGCCAGCTCGACCGTCGGCGATGGCGATGACGGTGAGGGCGGCGATCAGCACACCGCCGATGAAGTTCGCGTTCGGGGCTAGCACCTCGGTGCCGTCGAGGACTGCGCCAATGCCCCAACAGAGAGCAAAGGTCAGGACCACGAAGCTGACCAACGGGCGGCGTCGGACGACGCTGAGGATCGCGTTCGTCGCGGGCTCCCTTCGAATGACGTTGCGCCGGATCTGACCGGCCGTCCCAGGAGCATCTGCCCGAGCACGTTGCCTGCCGTCCGGGCATGCCGCCGAAGTCGACGACCGGCGTGGTTACGAGCCTGGTCGTCCGTGCACCCTTCGGTGCGTTGGGCGTCTGATCGAAGTTCCAGACCGCTACGGCTATCCCTCGGTCAGCGCTTGGCGAGCGTCCAGGCGCCGGCGACCAGTACGACGAAGATCACCGCCCAGAGCAGGCCGTTGGGGAGCGCGCGCTCACCGGCGTCGACGATGCCACGGAGCGCGGCGCCGATCGCATCGAAGGCGCCGGCGACCAGCCCACTGATCCCGTTCCCGACCGACCGCGCGAGTCCGTCCATGGGCTGAGTCTGGCTCCGCCGTCAACTGTTCCGGACCGCACCGTTCATCGGCGCGTCAGAGCGACGGGACTACCCGCGCGCCGGCCGTGCGTGGCTCGACGACCTGGATCCGACCGTCAAGATCGTCGTCGGCCGCGACGGCCGCGAAGGCAGCTTCGATCCGCGTGATCTTGGACACCGAATCACAGAAGGCGATGATCGTGGAGCCCGCGCCCGACAGACACGCGCCCAGCGCCCCCGCCTTGCGCGCCGCCGCGACCAGCCGGGGCAGCTCCGGGTAGATCGCGGCTCGGTACGGCTCGTGCAGACGATCGACCGTGAGCCTGGCCAGGAGGTCGGTGCGGCCTGCGGCCATGCCGGCCACACCGAGGCCCACGGCGCCCAGGTTCGCGATCGCGTCCTCGAACGGCACGGTCGCCGGGAGCGCCTTGCGCATCGCGTCGGTGGGAAGACGGCGCTCGGGGATGAACAGCACCGCGCGAAGGTCCCGGGGCGGATCGAAGCGGACGGCCTCGATGCCGTCCGCCGTGGCAGCCGTCACGACGAAGCCACCGAGCAGGGCGGCGGCCGCGTTGTCGGGATGACCCTCGATCCCGGCCGCGATCCGTAGTTGCGCCGCCGTGTCGAGGGGCCCGCCGAGGAGCGCGTTCGCGGCGACGACGCCGGCGACGGTCGCTGCAGCGGAGGAGCCGAGGCCGCGCGCCAGCGGGATCTGGTTCTGCATCTCGATCCGCCAGCCGACCCCCTCCGGCAGCTCCCCGCGCGCGGCGCCCAGCGCGGCCTCCAGGCCGCGGACGAACCGGTTGTCTCGATCGTCGGTGAGCTCATCGCGCCCTTCACCTTCGATCGACAGCTCGATCTCGCCGCGACTCCAGCCGCGGACCTCGACCTCGACGCGATTCGTCAGCGCCAGGGCGACGCCGAGGCAGTCGAACCCGGCGCCGAGGTTGGCCGAGGACCCGGGCACGTCAACGATGACGCGCCGTCCGTCGAGCTCGGCGAGCCAGTGGGCGACCACGTCAGCTCCACCCCAGTGCGACGGCCACGGCACCAAGCGTGGGGGCCGCCTCGAGGACGCCTGGGACCTGTCGTTCGGCGGTGTGGGGGTCCTTCAGGCCGTGCCCGGTGATCACCGCGACGACGGTGGCATCCGGATCGAGGGCGCCCGCCGCGGCCATCTTCCGGATGCCGGCGACGCTCGCAGCCGAGGCGGGTTCGCAGAACACACCGGCGAGCCGCGCCAGGTCGCGGTAGGCGGCGAGGATCTCGTCATCGGAGACGGCCTCGATCCGGCCACCGCTCTCGTCGCGCGCCGCGATCGCCTTGTCCCACGACGCCGGAGCGCCGATCCGGATCGCTGTGGCCACGGTTTCCGGTCGCTCGACCCGTCGGCCGTGGACGAGTGGCGCCGCACCTGCCGCCTGGAAGCCCCACATCGCCGGCGTCGAGTCGGCCAGACCGGCGGCCGCGTATTCGCGGAACCCCTGCCAGTAGGCGCTGATGTTGCCCGCATTACCGACCGGGATCGCCAGGATGTCGGGGGCCCGGCCGAGGTCCTCGCACACCTCGAATGCGGCGGTCTTCTGTCCCTCGAGGCGGAACGGGTTGACCGAATTGACCAGCGTGACGGGATGCTCGTCCTGCTCGGCGAGGGCACGCACGATGCGCAGCGCATCGTCGAAGTTGCCGTCGACCGCCACGACTCGAGCTCCTGCGGCAAGCGCCTGGAGCAGCTTGCCGAGCGCGATCTGGCCACGGGGCAGGACCACGATCACCTCGAGGCCGGCGGCCGCACCATAGGCCGCCGCCGAGGCCGAGGTATTACCGGTCGATGCGCAGACCACCGCCTTGGCGCCCGACTCGAGCGCTTTCGCCACGGCCACGACCATGCCCCGATCCTTGAACGAGCCGGTCGGGTTCTGGCCCTCGATCTTGAGGTAGAGGTTCGGCGCGCCGACCGTCCGGCCAAGCCGCTCGGCACGGATCAACGGGGTCGCACCCTCGCCGAGGCTCAGCGAGGGCGTCGCCTCGCCGACCGGCAGGAAGTGCCGGTAGCGGTCAAGAAGGCGCGGACGGGGCGTGCTGCTGGGACTCGCTCCGAGCGTCATCGTTCGGTCAGCCATCGATCGGGTAGATCACGACATCTGCGTTCCGCATCTTCGAGGCAAACGTGGCCCGGACGTCGTGGAGCGACATCACGTCGCTCGACATCGGGGCACCGTCCGTCGTCCTGGCGAACCAGGCGCGCGGTTGATCGAATGGACCGTGCGACGCCACCGGGCCATGCGCGGCCGGACGTCCCGCCCATGTCGCGCCGGCTCCCCGTGCCAGGGCGACGAGATCGCCGAGCACCGCGCTGCTCGTCGCCGCACCGCCGGCCCCGGGGCCGGAGAACGCGACGGTCCCGAGCGGCTCCGCCTCGATCTCGATCCGGTTCATGACCCCGCTTGTCCGCCCGAAGGCGCTGTCGGCGGGAATGGCGGTCGGCATCACCGCTGCTTCGATGCCGGCCTCGACACGCCTGGCCGTGGCCAGTAGCTTGATGGCGAGGCCGAGCCTCGCGGCAGCCTCGATCTCTCCGTCCGTGACGCCGGTGATGCCCGGCTTCCCGTCGCCGCCGATCGTCGGCGGCCGTCGGCGGATCGTCGCTGGATCGAGCCAATGGTCAAGTGCGAGACGGGACAGGATCACGAGCTTGTTGACGGCGTCATCGCCTTCGACGTCGCCGCTGGGATCGGCCTCGGCATAGCCCCGCTCCTGCGCGTCACGCAGGACCTCGTCGTACGACCTGCCTTCCTCGGCCATCGCGGTGAGGATGTAGTTCGTCGTCCCATTCACGATGCCGCGGATCCGGGTGATCTCGTTGCCGGCGAGCTCGGCGGCGATCGGCCCGAGGACCGGGATCCCGCCGCCGACCGAGGCCTCAAAACGCAATGCTGCGCCGCTCCGACGGGCCGCGGCCTCCAGCTCCGGGCCGTGGTGCGCGACGACCGCCTTGTTCGCGGTGACGACGGCCTTGCCGGCCCTGAGCGCGGCCGCGATGAGCGTCCGCGCGGGCTCGATGCCGCCCATGAGCTCGACGATGACGTCGATGTCCGGGTCGGCAACCAGGTGCGCTGGGGCGTCGGTCAGGAGCGAGGTCGGGATGCCACTCGCCCTCGTCCTGGCGATGTCGCGCACGGCGACGGCAGTCAGGCAGATCTCCCGTCCGTCGGCCGTCTCGAGGCGTTCGGGGTGCTGGGTGAGCCCGTCGATGACAGCCCGACCGACGGTCCCCGCCCCGAGGACCGCGACGCGCAACGGCGGGCGGCTCATCCTGCGGGGACGCGACGGGGGCACATCGCTGGGAATGGTAGCCGACACGCCTGGCTCGCCCGGGCCCTCAGTGGCCCGGCCGTCCGGCCGTGGCCCGGCGTCCCGCCGGATCGGGGTCCGAGGGCCGCCGTGGCGACCCTCGGACCAAAGACCCCCCAGTCTGCCCGCTCGAGTCGGGCTCAGATGGTGTTTCGCGCTTTTCGTCGGTCCAGGCGATGCAACCGGCTCGGTGGGGCGGGTCGGCATGACCAAGATGAGCGGGCGCCTTGCATTCGTATGCCAGATCGAACGACGGGAGGCGTCGGCTACACTCGGCAGTCGATGACGACCGAGATCCTGCCCGCCCCATCACCCGTGGAGGCGCCTGCTTCCCGACCGCGCATCTTCTCAGGGATCCAGCCCTCCGGCGTGCCCCACATCGGCAACGACCTGGGAGCGATCCGCAACTACGTGAAGTTGCAGTGGGAGTACGAGGCGATCTATTGCATCGTCGACTACCACGCGCTCACGAGCCTTCACGATCCCGACCTGCTCCGGCGCCAGACGCGCGAGATGGCCGCCGGCCTGTTGGCGCTCGGCCTGGATCCCGAGCGATGCACGCTGTTCGTCCAGAGCCACCGTCCCGAGCACACGGAGCTTGCCTGGCTGCTGGCCACGGTGACGCCGGTCAGCTGGCTCGAGCGCACCCCGACCTACAAGGAAAAGCGCCAGAACCAGCCGGACGACATCAATCACGGGCTGTTGACCTACCCGGTCCTGCAGGCCGCCGACATCGTCATCTACAAGGCGTCACTCGTGCCGGTCGGCAAGGACCAGGTGGCCCACCTCGAGCTATCGCGCGAGATCGTCCGATCGTTCAACAACCGCTACCGGGAGACCTTCCCGGAGCCGCAGGCGGTCCTTACCGACTCGCCGATCATCCTCGGCACCGATGGCGTCCGGAAGATGAGCAAGTCGCTCGGGAATACCATCGACATCTTCGCGCCGGAGGACGTGATCCGGAAGCAGATCATGAGCATGGTCACCGACACGAAGCGCATCCTGCGTACGGATCCCGGCCGACCCGAGGTCTGCAACGTCTGCCAGCTGCATCGCTCGTTCGGCGACGACTACGACGAGATCTGGGAGGGTGAGCGGACCGCGCGGACCGGCTGCGTGGACACCAAGAAGCTCCTGGCCGAGCGGGTCCTGCGCCACTATGCCGACGCCCGTGAGCGCTACCGGGAGCTCATGGCCGACCCCGACCGGGTCGATCGGATCCTGAGCGACGGTGCCGATCGGGTGGGTCCCATCGCCGCCGCGACGATGGACGAGGTGCGCCTGAAGATGGGGCTCCGCTAGCGCATCGTGCTCAACGCGTTCGCTCCGGCTGGTCGCGAACGGCGTCTCGTCAGCGCGATCCTCGCGCTCGGGGCGATCGTCCTGTTCTTCGTGGCGGTCGACCTCGCCGCATCGGCGATCGGGTTCTTCGGCGACATCCTGCTGACGTTCTTCCTGGCCTGGCTGTTGGCGTTCGTCATCAGCCCGATCGTCACCCGGATCGCGTCGCTCATCCCGCGGCTGCCGCACGTCGTGGCGACGGTCCTCGTCTACACCGCCATCGTCGTGGTCCTAGTGTTCCTCATCCTGGTCGTCGCCCAGGCCCTGACCACGTCCATCACCCAGTTCGTCGCCTCGATCCCCTCGATCCGCACGAACATCCACACGATCGTGGCGCCGACGCAGAGCTGGCTGGATTCCA
>JBIOWA010000141.1:0-6852 GCA_044868045.1 Candidatus Limnocylindrales bacterium | reverse complement strand
AAGGGCATCTATCACGTCGGCTGCACCGACTACCCTGACCCAACCTACCCATGACCTTGCCGCTGGGGCAGCGGACCCTGCGCGAACGCAGTGCACGAGGAAGTTTAGTTGAGCGGGGCGCCGAATCCAAGGGTTTTCGTCACGGATTTGATAAGAAATCCTTAACGCGCCCCGATCAGGCACGATCGCCCGGCGTTGCAGCCGCATAACACCAGCCCCGAATCGCCGCCCATCCGCAAGTTCTCGGGCGCTACTCCTCCGCGATCGTCACCGAGCGCATCGCGACCGGCGCATCCGGCAGGTCGCGGCTGTTCCGCGGCGCGGCCACGATCTTGTCGACGACGTCCATGCCCTTGGTGACCTGGCCGAAGATCGTGTAGTTCTTGGGCAGTCGCCCGGAGAGGTCGGCGACGCAGATGAAGAACTGGCTGCCGTTGGTGTTCGGGCCGGCATTCGCCATCGCGAGGGCACCCCGGCCGTAGTCGCCCATGACGGGCTCGTCCTCGAACTTGTAGCCGGGACCGCCCGTGCCGACACGGCCGGCCTCCAGTGATGCCTGCTTGCCGTACTGGCCGTCGCCCGTCTGGATGACGAAGCCCGGGATGACGCGATGGAAGATCACGTCGTCGTAGAAGCCCTTGTTCGCGAGGTCGATGAAGTTCTGGGCGGCCTTCGGCGCGCCCTCCGTGAACAGGTCGGCCTCGATGTCGCCGAGCTCGGTGGTGATGATGGCGCGGGTCATGGGCGATCTCCTGTGGTCGAATGGGGACAGGGTAGGACGGGTCGCGATCGGGCGCCGCCGCGCAGTCAGGGCGTGGCGACGGTCACCGACGTCATCGGGACGGGATCGAGGGCGGCGTTGTTCGGCTCGCCCGAGTTCGGCATGGCCGCGATCGCGTCGACCGCCTCCATGCCGGACGTGACCTCACCCACGATCTGGTACCCGTACTGGGCCGAGCTGAGCGCGGAGGCGACCGCGTCGTCGAGGACGATGAAGAACTGCGACCCGACCGAGTCGGGTTCCAAGGTCCTCGCCATGGCCACGACACCGCGCCCGTACTGGACCCTGACCGTCTCGTCCTTGATGGTGTACCCGGGGCCGCCGGTGCCGGTCCCGGTCGGATCGCCGCCCTGGATCACGAACCCGGGGACGACGCGGTGGAAGACCACACCGTCGTAGTAGCCGCAGCCGGCGAGCGCGACGAAGTTGCCGGCAGCGATCGGCGACAGGTCCGCCTCGATCTTGAGGATCATCGACCCCAGGGCAGTCGCGATCGTCACCGTCCGCGTCTCGCCGGCGGGGAGCGGTGCCGGCTGGGAGGTCGGACACTCGCCGTTTTCCGTGGCGACGGACGGCGCCAGCGTGGCCGGCGGAGCTGCCGACCCCCCCGGCCCGGCCGTGCAGGCACCGCCGGCCAGCGCGGCCGCGATGATGAGCACGGCGAACGAGCGGAGCGGGTGAAAGGTCATGCGGCAGCCTCCAGGGCGGCGGGAAGGTCGATGGCACCGGAGAGGAGGGCCTCCCCGAGGATGACGCCGGCGACGCCGGTGTCGCGCAACCGACGGAGGCCGTCCAGGTCGCGGACCCCGCCGGCGACGAGGACCTCGGAATCGTACGACCGAACGATCGATCGCACGCGCTCCAGGTCCGGTGCCGCCCCACCGTGGGACAGGACGAAGCGCGCGACGCCCGCGCCGACGAGCTCGCCCAGCAGCTGGTCGACCGTCGGCGGAGCAGATCGCCGCCAGGGAAACGCCGCGAGCCGCTCCGGCCGCGGGTCCAGGCCGACCGCGAGCCAGTCGCCGGCGACGCCCAGGCACTTCCGGAGGTCGTCCGGTCGGTCGGCGATGGCCGTGGTCAGGACGACCCGCGTGGCCCCGGCCGCGAAGGCGAGCTGGATCGCCTCGGTGGAATCGAGACCTCCGGCCAGCTGTAGCGGGACCGCCGTCCGACCGGCGATGGCGCCGACCGCATCGAGGTTCGCCGGCGCGCCGGTCCGGGCGCCGTCGAAATCGACGAGGTGGATCAACCGCGCGCCCTGGGCCACGAGCCTGTCAACGATGCGGTCCGGCCGATCGGTCGGCGCTCCCACGCCAGCCGAGGCACCGGGCCAGTAGACCACGCGTGATCGGCCGCCCTCGAGGTCGATCGATGGGACGACGAGCACGCGGTCAGGCGCTCGCGCGGCTCAGCAGGCGGCGATGGAAGCTGATCGGCAACGACCCGTTGCGCAGCAGCGCGTCGTGGAACGCGCGCAGTGAGAACGCCTCGCCCAGCCGGCGCTGCTCCGCGGCCCTCAGCTCGAGCAGCAGCGTCCGCCCGAGCAGATATGACAGCGGGTAGGTCGGGCGGTACGTGTACCACCTGACTTCGGCCTGGGCGTTGTCTCGCTCGAAGCGCGTGTGCTCGATCAGGAAGTCGACCGCCTCCTCGACGGATAGCTCCCCGCGGTGCAGCCGCACGTCGAGGATGATCCGACAGGCCCGCCAGATCGCGTCGGTGTGGAGCATGAGTCGGTACTCCGGGCCGTCGTCGAAGCCCTGCTCGCGCATCAGCAGCTCCGAGTACATCCCCCAACCCTCGACGAACTCCGGAGCATCGGTGAGGAGCCTCGTCAGCGACCGGTGTCGTCGCGCGACGTCCAGCTGGAGATGGTGGCCCGGATACGCCTCGTGGATGCTGGTGTTGCTGATCGAGGCACGGTTGTGCTCGCGCATCGCGTTCGGGTCGCCGTGGACGGACGGGGTCACGACGTAGAGCCCCTTGGGATCGGCGTCGAAGGCCGCGGGCGCGAAGTAGGCGGCGAACGGGATGACGTTGCGCAGGTACTCCGGGGTCTCGATGACATCGATCCGCTCGTCGTCGGGGATCGTGACGAGCCCACGCTCGATGAGGTGGGCACGCGAGCGACGCATCGCGACGCGGTACGCCTCGAGCGCCGCCGCGAACGACGTCGCGTGGTCCGCCTTGACCCGGGCGATGACGTCGTCCTCGGCGGTCGACGGATCGATCTCGCGAGCGGCCGCCGACCGCGCAGCGTGTTCCTCGGCCAGCTTCTGGTGGCCGAGCTCCAGGATCTCGTCGGCGCCGAGCCCGTCGAAGCCGCGCAACTCGACCAGCGCGTCGTGGCGCTCGCGCCCGATCGCCCAGTCGTCGGTTCCGTTGGCGAGCGTCCCCTCGAGCCACGTGGCGTAGAGCTCGACCGCGACGCTGGCGGCTTGGGCCGCCCGTTCGAGTCGGCGCTGCTCGCGCGCACCGACGACGCCGCGACCGGCTGCCACGATCTCGTCGAACAACGCCGGCAGCTGGCTCACCGACTCGATCTCGATCTGTTGCCACAGCCGGACCTGCGGCTCCGAGGATCGGGTCCGCGCCTCATCGAGGTGGCGCGGCACCGCCTCGAGTCGACCGGAGATCGCATCGAGCCGCTCGGCGAGCGGGGCATGATCGCGCGCGAACAGGAGGAACAGACCGTCGCCGATCGTGTCGAGGGCGAGCGAGCGTCGTTCCCAGACCCGCAGCTCGTCGGTCTCGAAGATCCCGCGCCGGAGGTTGTGGATCTCGAGGTCCCGCTCGAAACGGACGGCATCGGACAGGCCGGCCGGGTCGAGCGCCTCGATCGCCCCCAGATGTTCGCGATCCGCCGCGAGCTCGGTGAGCAGCGTCTCGCGCCCACCATCACCGAGCAGGTCGTCGTAGTCGTGGATGCCGAAGTAGGTCGCGGCGATCGGGTTGTCGCGCAGCAGTCGCCGGAACCGCGACTCGACGAGGTCGAAGAATCGATCGTCCAGCGGGCCGACGTCCGGAGCTCGATCGGGGCGAGGCAGCGCAGGCTCGCGTGTGCCGGGTGAGATGGTCACGGCTCTCCTGGTTTGCGTCCGACAGTCGGGAAGTGGCCCGGACGCGGGGCGGGCGTCAGACCGGCGCGGCCACTCGCTGTGCGGCTCCGATCGTCGGTCTCGTCTCGGAGAGCGCCTCGCGCGTCGCCTTGATCACGGTGTCGATGTCAGCGGCCGAGACGTCGTGATGGGTGACCGCCCGGACCTGACCGTGGGCATATTCCACCATCAGGACGTTGCGTGCTCGCAGGGCCGCCAGGAACTCGCCCCGGTCGCGGTTCACCCTAAACAGCACGAAGTTCGTGACGACGCGACCCGGATCGAGGCGTCCCTCGGTGGGCTGGGCCGTGCCGCCCGGGCTGCGCACGCCGTCCATGTCGGCGAGCGCTTCCGCGAGTCGGCGCGCGTTCGCGTGGTCGTCGGCGAGCCGGTCGATCATGCCGGTCGGGCCATCGGCGAGGGCGACCAGACCCGGCGCCGCCAGCACGCCCGCCTGGCGCATGCCACCGCCCACGAGCTTGCGCGCGCGGCGCGCGCGGGCGATGAACTCGCGCGACCCGACGAGCACGGAGCCGACCGGGCAGCCGAGGCCCTTCGACAGGCAGAACGTGACGGAATCGGCGGGCGCCGCGAGCGCGTGGGCCGTGACCCCGAACGGGCGCTGGGCCACGACCGCATTCCAGAACCGGGCCCCGTCGATGTGCAGTGGGACGCCGTGGCGACTTGCGACCGTCGCGACCTCCCGTTCGTATTCGGGCGTCAGGGGTCGGCCCATCGAGTGGGCGTGCGTGTTCTCGAGTGTCACGAGCCCGGACAGCGGCTCGTGCGGGTCGTTGGGATCGCGGAACGCGGCATCGATGGCGGTGAGGTCGAGGGTCCCGTCCGGCCGATCCTCGAGGGTTCGCGCGCTCGCGCCGACGACCACCGCGTGACCGGCCGCCTCGTCGATGACGAGGTGGTGCTCCGCCCCGGCGATGACCTCCTGGCCGCGTGCCAGGTGGGCCATCAGCGCCACGAGGTTGCCCATCGTGCCGGTCGCTACGAAGACCGCCGCGTCCTTGCCGAGCAGGTCTGCCGCGCGCTCCTCGAGTGCGATGACCGTCGGGTCGTCACCGAACACATCGTCGCCGACCTCGGCGCTGGCCATGGCCTTGCGCATGGCCTCCGTGGGTCGCGAGACGGTGTCGCTGCGAAGGTCGATCAGACGGTTGGGCATGGGTGGCGAGTATAGGCGCGTGCTCTGACAAGGCATGGCGCCTCTGCTATAGTCCGGCCTCGCCACAGCTTGGACCCGTGGTGTAGCGGCCCAACATGCCAGCCTGTCACGCTGGAGATCGCCGGTTCGAATCCGGTCGGGTCCGCCAACATCCGCATCTACCAACGCCCCGTCCGCCCGCCCGGACGGGGCGTTCCTTTGGGCTCTGGCAGAATGCGCGCGATGCCGCGGTTGTCGACCACGCGTGTCCCCATCCTGCTCGTCTTCGGGCTGCTCGCGCTCAGCGTCGCGGTGCCGATGACCGGCAGCGAGCTCGGGTTCGGTGGCTCGCTCACGCCGTCGGGGAGCCCGTCCGGGCCAGCTGGATCCGTCGCGGGCCTGCCGAGTGCTACGCCGGTACCGACGCCCCTCGCCATACCGGATCCCACGCCGGCTGCCACGCCGAGCCCGATCCCGACGTCGGCTCTCGCCGATGTACCGATCGTGCCGGTCACCCAGTTCCGTGCCACGTTCAACTCGACCAACCGGGACGAGGTCCGTGCCGTCCTGGCCGGCACGAGCCGCCGCTACGAGGCCGTGGCCCTGGTCGAGTCCGAGGCGGACGCGATCCTGACCGCGCTCGACATGGCGCGACCGACAGACCCGGATCGGCTCGTGCTGGCACCGACGGCGGTCAAGCTGTCACGCGACCTGGCCAAACATCGAAAGCGCCTCGCCTTCCTGCGCGCCGACGACGTCACGCCGGCCGTCCGCGCCCTCGCCTGGGGCGGACGTGCGCTGTTCGGGACAGATCGGATGCGAGCGCTCTCGGATTGGCGCCTCACTGCGCGCCTGCCAGCGGCACCGGCCGGCGAGGCGTTCGATCCCGCGACGACCTGGACGCTCTTCGCCGGAGGCGACATCCTGCTCGATCGCGGCGTGTACCAGACCGTTCGGATCCGGGGCAAGGGCGCCGACTTCCCGTTCGACGGCGGCACCGCGGAGATCACGTCGCGATGCAAGGACTGCTCCCCGCTCGGTTGGGATTTGCCACGAACGCGTCGCACGGGCAACGAGGGGGCGATGCGCCGTCTCGTCTCGCGCGCGGACATCGCGGTCGCGAACTTCGAGAACCCTGCCCCGAACGCGTGGACGTTCCATATGAGCAACACGCGGTTCACGGCGGACCCGCGATTGATCGGCGGTCTCGTCAAGGCTGGGATCGACTACGTCTCGATCGCCAACAACCACATCGGCGATGCCGGTGACCTCGGCATCCTCCAGACGATCGCAAACCTGAAGAAGCGCGGCCTCAAGTTCTCGGGGGCCGGTAAGGACCTGGCAGCCGCCCGCAAGCCGGCGATCCTGAAGGCCGGCGGGACGACGGTCGCCATCCTCGGGTATGACGCCATCGCCAAGGGCTATTTCGCCGGACCGGACGAGACCGGCAGCTCGCAGCTCTCGCTCAAGCGCGCGACGGTCGACATCAAGAAGGCGCGCAAGGCGGGCGCCGATCTGGTCATCGTCTTCCCGCACTGGGGCGTCGAATACCGAAACAAGCCGTTCGCGGCCCAGCAGCGGCTCGCGCGCGACATCATCGATGCCGGCGCGGACATGATCATCGGCAACCACGCACACTGGGTCGGCGCCGTCGAGGTCTACAAGGGCAAGCCGATCTGGTACGCGCTCGGCAACTTCGTGTTCGACCAGACATGGTCGGAGCCGACGATGGAGGGCATCACCCTGGAGCTGACGTTCCAGGGCGCCTCGTTGCGCCAGATCCGGATGCGTCCCCACATCATCCTCGACAAGGCCCA
>JBIOWA010000140.1:0-6737 GCA_044868045.1 Candidatus Limnocylindrales bacterium | reverse complement strand
ACCACGTTCTTCGTCCCGGGCTGGGTCGCCGAGGCGTGGCCCGACGTCGCCAGGTCGATCCGCGATGCGGGCCACGAGATCGGTCATCACGGCTACCTGCACGAGAGCGTTCGCGGCAAGGACGAGGGGACGGAGGAGGGGTACCTGCTGCGCGGGTTGGAAGCGCTCGATAGCGTCCTGGGCCTTCGACCGGAGGGCTATCGACCGCCTTCCTGCGACATGAACTTCCGGACGCCCGACCTCCTCGCGCGACACGGGTTCACGTACGACTCCGGGATGATGGACTCGGACCATCCGTATCGGTGGGCATCTGGGTTGATCGAGCTGCCGATGCACTGGAGCCTGGACGACTGGAATCGCTACAACTACGTGCCGGGCTACGCCTCGTCACCGATCCTGCGGCCGTCGGCGGTGTGCGACGCATGGGCCGAGGAACTCGACGCGATCGTCGAGGTCGGCGGGCTGTTCGATCTGACGATGCATCCATTCATCTCCGGCCGGCCAGCACGGACGGCGGCGCTCGAGCGGCTGATCGAGCGGGCGCAGTCGATGGACGGCGTGTGGGTCGCAGCCGCCGACGAGATCGCGACCTGGGTCGCGCAACTCGACCTGCCGCCGGTCACACATGCGCCTCCGGTCGTGGAGGCGTCGTCGGGTTAGAGGACCGTCACCGCGCCGGCAACACCCGCAGCACCCCGACCATCCCGTAGGCCTCGTGGCCGGGGAGATGGCAGATGTAGCGGTACTCCCCGGGCTGGGCGAAGCTCACCGTCGTCGTCACGGTTGCCCCGGCTGGGATCGACACCTCGGTCGGGCGGGCGCCGTGATGGGGTTCCGTGCCGGTTCGATGGCGCTCGTGGAACGCCTCGTCACCGACGAGCCACTCGTGGTCGATCGGGTCGGTGTTGACCAGCGTGATCGTGATCGGGACGCCGGCCGTGGCGACGACTTCGGTCGGACTGAAGGTCGAGAAATGGATCTCGATCGCGGCCTTCGTCGGCGCGGCTGCTGGGCCTTGCACCCAGGCCGCGGCGATCCCGGCGAGCCCAAGGGCGAGCGCGATCCCGCCGGCCAGGGCGAGACGCCCCGGCCGGTGGGAATGGATCGCCATCACGCCGGCCGGAGCCCGTTGCCGACCTGTCGAACGATCACAAGCGCGATCGCCCCGACGCCGACCCCGATGAACGACACCGCCGCGAACCAGCGCAGGGCCGCGAACATCGTCGGGTCGACTGCACCGGGCAGGTCGAGCCCGGCCGCGACACGGGACGGCGAACCGGCACCGGACGCATCGACCGCAAGGTCGTAGCCGATCTGGGGCGCATCCGCGTCGATCGCGATCTTGGACAGCCAGGCCGACGCGGGCACCCACTCCATCCCGCGGTCGGACCGCAGGTCGGAAAGGAGCAAGTCGGAAGCCTGCGCCGAGTGCTGGAGCGTCATGCCGTTGAACCCGTCGGGCTCGGGGAGCAGGGCAGGGGCGTGGTCGGTCATGAGGTAGACGTCCGCCTCGACCCGTTCGACCCCGGTCTTGCCCAGGGCCAGGATCCGCAGCGGAACCCACGGATTGTCGGTCGGGATCGTGATGTGGACCGGCGTGCCGTCCCCCACGTTCTGGCCACGGGCCGCAGCGGCCTCGCCATCGAACGCGGCGGCCAGGAAGATCTGACTGCGCTGGGCGTAGAACTCGAGCACCTCGGGCGCGTCGGGCGGGAGGCGGAAACCATGGTCGGTTGCCCACTGGCCGACTTCCTGCGCGCCACCCTTCAGGACCGTGATGTCGAGGGCGTCGATCGTGACCTGCATCAGGACCTGGGCGCTCTCAGGTGAGGCCGCGGTCCGGGCGGAGAGGAGGAATCCTTCGTCGAAGACAGGATCGGTCTCGCGAATCAGGCGCTGGAGTGTCCAGTCGCCGCCCTTGACGACATCCGTCGGTACCCCGGGGAGTGGCGTCAGGCTGCCGAAGGCACCTCCGCCCCCCGCGAACTCGAACGAGGTCACGTAATGCTCGACCCCGTCGTGGTAGCCCGCGAACGTGGTCGTCCGCAGGAGATTGACCGCCCCATTCGGTCCGATGAGCCCGCCGCAGGCTAGAGCGGGGGCCGCGCTGAAGGCGACCAGGAGGAGGCCGGCGGCGAGGGCGATGGAACGCCTGCCGGCACGGGTGATCGATCGCATTCGTCGATCCTCCTGTGGACGGCCGACCCCCCATAGGTCCGGTCCGTCTCGTCTGAGACTCCCAACGCGCCCGAGTTGTTCCATGGTCCCGTGCACCCGTAGCCGGTTCGCTCGATTGGCATTGCGCGTGCGCACCCGCCAGACTGGCGACCATGCCATCCCCGTCCGCCGCCCTGCCGCTTGTTGGCGCCCTCACCGCCGCGCTGCTCGGAACGGTCGTCGCGGCACTCCCCGCCGCCGCCGCCGAGCCGAACTTCCCGGCCAGCGACAGCCGATACCACAACTACCCCGAGATGGTCGCGGCGATCGACCAGGCCGTCGCCGACCACCCCGCGATCGTCAAGAAGTTCTCGATCGGCAAGAGCTACCAGGGCCGCGAGCTCTGGGCCGTCAAGATCTCCGACAACGTCGACACGGACGAGGACGAACCCGAGATCCTGTTCGACGGGCTGCATCACGCCCGCGAGCACCTCAGCGCCGAGCAGGCGCTCGCCGTCATGCGCTGGTTGACGGCCGGGTACGGGGTCGATGCGCGGGTCACGCGGCTGGTCGACCGGCGCGAGACCTGGATCGTGCTCATGGTCAATCCGGACGGCGGGCAGTACGACCTGACCGGCTCGCCGTACCGCGGCTGGCGCAAGAACCGGCAACCGAACTCGGGCACGACCGCCATCGGCACCGACCTCAACCGCAACTACGACTACCGGTGGGCGTGCTGCGGCGGGTCGTCCGGCTCCCCGTCATCGCTGACGTACCGCGGGCCGAAGCCGTTCTCCGCGCCCGAGTCCAAGGCGATGCGGGACTTCATCAGGTCGCGGGTCGTGGGCGGTCGACAGCAGATCACGGCCGGCATCACGTTCCATACCGCGGGCGCGCAGATCCTCTGGCCGTACGGCTACACGACCACGGACGTCGCGATCGACATGACCAGGGACGACCAGGCTGCGCTGGCGGCACTCGGGCGGCGGATGGCCGACAAGAACGGCTATACGCCGATGCAGTCGAGCTCGCTCTACATCACCGACGGCGACGAGATCGACTACGCCTACGGCCGGCACCGGATCTTCATGTACACCTTCGAGTTGTATCCGTCGCACTCCCAGGTCAGCACGATCGCCAGGTTCTACCCACCCGACGAGGTCATCACGCGCGAAACGGAGCGCAACAAGGACGCGATCTTGTACCTGATGGAGCAGGCGGGCTGCCGCTACACGATCATCGGCAAGGACAGGATCAATTGCGGTCCACTGTTTGACGACTTCGAGGTCGCGCGGGGCTGGGTCGTGAACCCGAATGGGACCGACGCCGTGCGGGGCGGCGCCTGGCAGCGCGCGGACCCAGCGGCGACCACGTACCAGGCCGGTACCGCGGTGTCGGGCCGGGCGGTGCTGGTGACCGGAGCCGCGGCCGGGTCCTCGGTCGGTGCCAATGACCTCGACGGCGGGCCGACCACCGTGCGTTCACCGGCGATCTCCCTGCCGGATCCGGTCGGGAGCCTAACGTTCCGGTACTACCTGGCCCACGCCTCGAACTCGTCGAGCGCAGATTCGTTCCGCGCCTACGTCGAGGCGGAGGACGGCACCCGCACGCTCGTCAAGCGGGAACTCGGCGGTGCCTCCACGGACCGGCCCGCCTGGACCGCGGTTTCCGTATCGATGACCCCGTGGGCCGGCCAGACGATCCGGATCGTCTTCGTGGCCGAGGACCGGGGGACTGCCTCGACCGTCGAGGCGGCCGTCGACGACGTTCGCATCACCCGTCCGTAGGTCTTCGTCCTCAGCGGCGCCCGCCCGTCAGGCCGGGCACGGAAGTTGTTCCTCGGACGCCCAGGGTCATCGTGGCATGCTCGTCCTGCAGGGGAACGATTCCTGACCCGACGGTGCGAGGTGGTCGGCTTGCCCCCCACAGGTTCGACCACCAGCCGTCGGCCCACATCCCAGCCCCGCGCACCTGCCGGCGATGGCGCGCCGGTTCAACCGCCCGCGATGGGCAGCGTGGCGAGGAACGTGGTGCCGGCACTCCCCGTCACCTCGACCTCGAGCGTCCCGCCGTGGGCGGCCACGAGGTAGCGCGCGATCGAGAGGCCGAGGCCGGAGCCGGTCGAGCCCGCGCCCTTGACGAACCGATCGAAGACGTGGGAGAGGACGTCGGGGTCGATGCCCCGACCGGAGTCGATCACGCGGATCTCGAGTCGGCGCCCGGACGCGTCATCGTCGCCGGACGGGCCATCGCGGCCGGCGACCCGGGCACGGACGACGACCGTGCCACCGGAGGGTGTGTGGCGGACGGCGTTCCCGACCAGGTTGGCAAGGACCTCGCGGAGTCGGACCGGGTCAACGTCGATGATCGGCAGATCGGACGGGACGTCGGCCGTGACGGTCACATCGGCCGTACCTCCGGCTCCCGCGAACGACCGCACGACCTCGTCGATCAGCACATCCGGGTCGGTCGGTTCCCGATGCAGCGGGAGCGTGCCGGCCTCCGAGAGTGCCACCGTCCGCAGGTCGTCGATGAGCCGTTCCATGACGCCGGCTTGCTCCAGGATCGCCGTCAGGTGCGCCTCGTCGGCCGGATGGACGCCATCGATCATCGCCTCGAGGTTGCCGGCGATCACTGATAGCGGGGTCCGCAGCTCATGGCTCACGTCGTTGAGCAAGGTCCGTCGCTGGTCCTCGTCGCGCTCGAGACGGTCGACCATCGTGTCGAAGGCGCCGGCCAGGGAGCGAATCGGCCGAACGGTCGACCCCAGCTCGCCGACGCGCGCTGAGTAGTCACCCTCCTCGACGCGGGCTGCGGCATCGACGATCCTGTCCAACGCAAGCGCAGCGCGTCGGAGGCGGCGCGCGACGACCGCGAGCAGGCCAGCGACCGCGGCGATCGCGACGACCGCGGGGAGCGGTCCGAACTGCTCGATGAACGAGGTGGCCGCCGCGAGCAGCGACGCGACGACGATCAGGAAGACGAGTCCCGCGAGGCAACCGAAGCCGCGGGCGAACGGCCCGGGACGGCGACGACGCCACGGCGGGCCATAGCCCCACCCGCGACGTCGACGCCACATCTCGCGGCGGTGGGCCTCCCAGTCCTCGGGGCCGGGCGTGCGTGCTTCGCTCACCGGTCGTCCGCCAGTCGATAGCCGACGCCGTACACGGTGAGCACATAGCGGGGCTGCCGCGGGTCAGGCTCGAGCTTGCGGCGCAGGTTCTTGATGTGTGAATCGATCGCCCGTTCGTAGCTCTCGAACGCGACCCCGTGGAGGGCGTCGAGCAGCTGCGAGCGGGTGAAGATCCGGCCGGGCTGGCGGGCCAGGGTCTCGAGGAGCCTGAACTCGGTCGGGGTCAGGTCGACGTTCCTGCCGTCCACCTCGGTCCGCATCCGCGGAACGTCCAGTTCGAGATCCCCGACCCGGATCAGGTCCCCGGCACCGACCGGGCGATCGGCACGGCGCAGCACGGCCTTCACCCGCGCCACGAGCTCGCGCGGTGAGAACGGCTTGGTGAGGTAGTCGTCGGCGCCGAGCTCGAGCCCGAGCAGCTTGTCGAGCTCGTCGTCGCGGGCCGTCAGCATGACGATGGGGAGTGCCGAAGTCGATTGTCCCTGGCGGAGCTGGCGCGTAACGTCGAGGCCGTCGAGCCCGGGCAGGCCCAGGTCGAGGACGACGAGGTCGGGCGCCTTGTCGCGGGCCGTGGCAAGGGCCGTCGGTCCGTCGGTCGCGGTCAGAACGGCGAACCCGGCGTGCTCGAGATAGTCGCGTGCCAGATCCACGATCCGTGGCTCGTCATCGACGACGAGGATGGTTCGGTTCATCGGGAGGTCGTGCCAGTCATCGGGCGGTCGCCATGCATCGGGCGCATCGTAGCGACACGGACACGCCCTCCCGGCGGGCCGGGAGGGCGCTGGTGCCGTGGGGTCGAGCTGGTCAGCTCGACGGTGTGCCTGGCTCGGACGGCCTGGGTGGCGTCGATCCGGTCGATTGGCCGGTCGAGCTCGACTCGCCGTGCGCCTCCCGATGCCAGTCCTCGAAGGTCTGGTGGAAGCGGCTGCGCGGGTCGTGCCCGCCGTTGCCCCATCGTCCTGGGCCGCCCCATCCACCGCCGCCCCAGCCGCGACCGCGCCAGAAGGCGGCGCGCAGCAGGCCGACGATGATGAAGATCACGAGGAGGGTGCCGAGGAAGCCGAAGATCGAGAACCCGTGGCCCCAACCCCAGCCCGGGCCGTAGCCATAGCCGTAGGGGTAACCGTACGGGCCGGGCGCGACCGGCGTGACGACCGTGCCGTCCGGGGCATTCGCCGCGGCCGTGGTGATCGCGGTCGACAGCCCCGCCTGGTAGGCCGCGTTGGCGATGAAGCCACCGCCGACGACGACCGCCGCGACGATGAGCAGTCCGATGAACAGGTTACGCATGGGTGCGTGTGCTCCTTAGTTGGTCTGTGCCGCCAATGTCGGCGGCCGATCCATGCGGTTGATGTTCGAGTCGGATCGTGGAGTGGCTATGGATGCGGTCGGGATTCCTTGGTCGTTCGGCCGTTCGGCTGTCCGGCGCCTTTCGGTCGTCCGGCCG
>JBIOWA010000139.1:0-3338 GCA_044868045.1 Candidatus Limnocylindrales bacterium | reverse complement strand
TATTCGATGCCGTTGTGGACCATCTTCACGTAGTGACCGGCACCCGGACCACCGACGTGGAGGTAGCCGTTGGGCGGGGCGAGCGTCTTGAAGACCGGCTCGAGCGGCTCGACCGCCTCGCGGTCGCCACCGACCATGAGGCAGAACCCGACCTGGAGGCCCCAGATCCCGCCGGAGACGCCGGCATCGACGTACTTGATGCCCTTGTCCTTGAGCGCCGCGTAGCGCCGCACGTCGTCGTGGAAATTGGTGTTGCCCCCGTCGATGATCGTGTCGCCCGGCTCGAGATGTTCGAGGAGCTCCTCGATCTGGGCTTCGGTCGCGTCCCCGGCCGGGACCATGATCCAGACCGCGCGCGGTTTCTCGAGAGCGCCCACGAGGTCGGCGATCGAGAACGTCGCCTTGGCACCCTCCCCTTCGCCCTCGATCTCCTTCGACTTCTCGGGAGTCCGGTTGTAGACCAGGATCTCGTGCTCGTCGCGGACGAGCCGGCGGACCATGTTGGCGCCCATCCGGCCGAGACCGATGAACCCGATTCGCATCTGCGTCAACCCTCCGACGTGGTGGCGAGCGCCGCATCGAGCGCGCGCTCCAGCGAGGCCAGGCCGGCGTCGGGGTCGGCGCCGAGATGGATCCGCATGATCGGCAGATCGTGCGCACTGAGCGCGGCGTAGTCGCCGTCGGCCTGCGCGTCGATCAGCTGACCGAACGTGTACGGCCACTCCGGGATCGGCCGTGGGTTCGGGTGATCCGAAGTGAGCTGCAGGAACCAGCCGATCGGGGCGCCGCCCTTGTGGAGCTGCCCGGTCGAGTGCAGGAACCGCGGCCCGTAGCCCGCGGTCGTGGCGTTACGCGTCACGTCGCGGAGGCGGGCGCGGATCCGGCCCATGGCCTCGTCGCGCGCCGCCGACGGGGCGATGAACGCTTGAAGCGCCAGGTAGGCATTGGCTTTGCGGCGGCCGAGGTGGGCGGCGAGGGCCCCCGGGAGCCCCGGATCGTCGGCACTCGTGGCCGGCACGGATGTGGTCGCGGCCCGGCCCTTCGAGGCCGCCTCCAGCACGTCCCGGGTTAGCTGTTTGGCCTCCTCGACGTTGGGCTGGTCGAACGGGTCGATGCCCAGAACGGCTCCGGCGATCGCGGTCGCGACCTCCCAACGCACGAACTCGCCGCCGATGTCGATCGGGTCGGGGATGGCGATGCGGACCACGGGGTGCCCGGCCGCCTCGAGCGCGTCGGTGAGCGCCTCGCGGCCGCCGTCCGTGCCTCCATCGAGCGCGATCCGAACGAAGACGCGGTCGTCCCCGTAGACGTCCGGCTGGCCGAGTGGCTCGAGGTCGACCGGCACGATCCCGACGCCATGCTTGCCGGTGCTTTCTGCGATCAGTTGCTCCGCCCAGGCCCCGAACGCAACGATCTCGTCGTCAGGCAGGAACGTCAGCTTGTCCCGCCCGGCCTTGGCCAGGGTCCCGATCGCGATCCCGAGCGACACGCCGGGATTGGCGTCCGGATCGGGCTCGCGGCACGCTCCGAGCATGGCCGATGCGGACGCCAGCAGCGCATCGAGGTCGAGGCCGATGAGCGACGCCGGCACGAGTCCGACGTACGTCAAGGCGCTGTATCGACCGCCGATGTCGGGTGGGTTCAGGAACACGGCGCGGAACTGGTCGTGATGGGGGATCGCTCGCAGGCTCGAGCCGGGATCCGTGATCGCCACGACGGTCGCGCCGGCGTTCTGGTAGGCATGGTGGTGGATCTTGTCGAGAGCCTTCGTCGCACGGTCCCACGCGGCGGCAAGGAACGTGTTCGGCTCGACGGTCGTGCCGGACTTGCTCGCGACGATGATCAGCGTCTGCAATGGATCGAGGTCGTCCAATGCCGCGCCGACAGCGCCCGGGTCCGTCGAGTCGAGGATCCGCAGGTCGAGATAGTCCGCCTGGGTCCCAAAGGTTCGGTGCAGGACGTCCGGGGCCAGGCTGCTGCCGCCCATCCCGGCCACGATCGCGGTCGTGAATCCCGTCTCGACGATGGCGTCGCCGAATCCTTCGAGGGACGCGATCTGATCCGTGAAGTGGGCGGGGGCGTCGAGCCAGCCGAGCCGTTCGGCGATCGCCTCGCCCACGGTCTCGTCGTTCGTCCAAAGGGAGACGTCGCGATCGAACAGGCGGTTCGCCCATTCGTTGTCGCGCGCCTTGGTCACGACCGCGTCGTACGCGGCCGCGCCGTCACCCAGCGCGAGGGTCGGGACCTGGACGGCTGACGAGACGGGTTCGGTCATCGTGGCCTCCGGAGCGTTCCCTGGGGACCTGCATGGTACGACGCCAACAGTGGGGCCGGGGTGCGTCACACTGCGATCGATGCGGGGGCGTTCGCTGTGCGTCGGGATGTGGCTGCTCGTGTCGGTGCTGATCGGATGTACGCCGACGCCGTCGCCGTCCCCATCCATCACGCCACCACCGACGCCGGCCGATTTCGTCCCCTGGCCGGACATCGTGTGGCGGGTCGCCGACCTACCCTTCCGCCCCCCTGGCCCGTCGGTGGAGCGTGTCGTCGCGGTCACCGCCACGGCCGCCGGTTTCGTTGCCGTCGGCTATCGAGAGACGGACGCGGTCCGCGACGGCACGATCTGGTGGTCCATCGGTGGAGATGTCTGGGAGCTCGTCGACGACCCGATCTTCGCCGGAGTCGAGCTCGTCGATGTGTCGCCGGCTCCCGGCGGACTCGTTGCGCTCGGTGTTTCGTCTGTCGACCGACCGCAGGCAGTGCTGTTCCATTCGACCGACGGTCGCGCCTGGGAGCGACTGGCAGTCCCGCCCGGAGGCGTCGACACCTACCCGAGCTCGTTGGCGGGCGACGATGCGGCGGTCCTCGCGACCGGCAGCGCTGCCGACGGGAGCGCGGCCGCCTGGCGCTCGGTGGACGGGCGGTCGTTCGAGCGGCTCCCCCTCTCAGGCGCCGCGGGCGATGCCGTCGTGACGCCACGCCTCGTCGCGGGCGGCTACGTGGCGCTCGGGTCGGCCGGCGAGGCGCCGACCCTGCTCGGATCGACTGACGGCGGCGCCTCGTGGACGTCCACACCGATCGACCCGGACCCCGACGTCCGTGGGATGCGGCTCGTGGTCGGGCGCTGGGGTTTAGTCGTGCAGGGAACATGGGCGCCAGGCTGTAGTCCGATGGGGTCGTGTGGCGGGCAGTCGATCGCCTGGTGGTCGGCTGACGGGACCGTGTGGGGTCGGTTGCCCGGCGAGGGATCGCCGATCTCGAACGGCGCGAGCATCGTCGTCCCGGCAGGCGAGCATGGCCTGCTGGCGATCGACGGTGCGAATGCATGGTCGAGTCCT
>JBIOWA010000138.1:0-2740 GCA_044868045.1 Candidatus Limnocylindrales bacterium | reverse complement strand
CGGCGGCCTTGAGCTTGCGCCAGCCGCCGGCTCGGTTGTTCGCGATGATCGCCCGAAACAGGGCCAGCAGGGCGCGCTCGTTGATCGGCTCGCCCTGGTGGACGGCGATCATCCGGCCGGTCTGGTTGCCGTGACCGCCCGTGATGATGCCCTCGGGATCGGGCGCGATCGGGTCGTACAGGAAGATCGTGGCGTGGTCCTTGGCGGCAAGGAACGCAGCGATGTTGCCGTCCAGCAGGAAGTAGGGCTGGACCGTGCGTTTGATCGTCTCTTTCACGTCGGGGTCGGCCTCATGCAGGAGATCGCGGACCCGGCTGAAGATCTCGCGCTGCCAGTCGGGCAGGGGGTCCAGGTAGGCGTCGACCCGCGGGTCCTTGGCGTACGTCAACGTCCCGACCCGTTCAAGTACATGTCGTCACCACGGTTGCTGGGGGCAGGGGAGTGCGCGTCCATTGTCGCTCCGCTCATGATGACGCGGTGACCTCCGCTGGTCTTCAGGCGAATGTGAGTGCGTCCGGCTCCGTCCGCGCCGTGCTGGCGAATCCCGGTCTGCGGCGGATCGTCGGCGGCTGGAGCGCAGGAATTGCTGGCGATAACGCCCTGCTGGTGGCGATCCTCATCATTGCCTTCCAGCAAGGCGGGCCCCTAGCAGTCGGCGTCTACGGTGTCGTCCGGATCGCCCCATCGATCATCATCGGACCGCTCGTCGCAGGGCCAGCCAGCCGCCATGCGCCGACCAGCCTCCTACTTACGGTCCAATTGATCCGGACGATCGCGGCGATCGCCGCTGTCGGCGTCATCCTGATCGGCGGCTGGCTACCGGCGCTCTTCGTCGTGAATGCCATCGGGGTTACGGCGGGCGCCCTCGTCCGGCCGCTGCAGTCGGCGGCCCTGCCGTCACTGGCACGGACCCCTGCTGAGCTCGTCGCTGCAAATGTCGCTTTGTCCACCGGGGAGGGGCTGGGCGGCTTCGGTGGCCCACTGCTGGCGGGAATCCTCGTGACGGTATCCGGTCCACCCGTCGCGGCGGTCGCCGGCACCATCCTGTTCGGTCTGGCGACGCTGTCGATGGCAGGCCTCGGGGAATCTGCTGACGACGAGGCGGAAGCGGCCGCCGAGCGACGGGCACAGGAGGCGCTTGCCGAGAGTCGGGCGTCGGGCGGTCCGCTCCGCCTCGTGACGGCGGGGGTGCGGATCGCGCGTCGCCGCCCGGGCGCGGCGGCGATCCTGATCGGTCTTGGAAGCCAGGTAGTGACGCGCGGGCTGATGAACGCGCTGATCACGGTCGCGGCTTTCGACCTCCTCGGGCTCGGTGAGCCCGGGGTCGGGACGCTCAATGCCGCCTGGGGCCTCGGCGGGTTGCTCGGTGCCCTGGCCGCCGTCAGCCTGGCGAGCCGACAACGGCTAGGCCCGACCTTCGCGTTATCACTCGTCCTCTGGGGGTTCCCACTAGCCGTCATCGGCGCCCTGCCGCTGCCTCTCGTCGCGTTCGCCGCGATGTTCGTCTCAGGCGCCGGCAACGCGACCATCGACATCTCCGGCTTCACACTCCTGCAACGGACTGTCCCATCGGCCGACCGAATGGCCGTCTTCGTCCTGCTCGAGGCGATCGGCGGGCTCGGCCTGGGCATCGGGTCGATCCTCGCTCCCATCCTCCTGACTGCGCTGGGTGACCGCGGCGCCCTGGCAATCGCGGGGGCCATCCTGCCGATCGTCGCGGTCGCAACATGGGGCCGCATCCACCGCGTCGACGAGGAGGCGGTTGTCCCATCCGAGAAGCTGGCGATCCTTCGGAGTGCCCCGATGTTCGAACGGCTACCGATGACCGCGCTCGAGCGTCTGGCGGAGGGCATGCGGCCGGTCACCTTCGCGCCGGACACGAACGTCGTTCGCGAGGGTGAGAAGGGCGACACCTATCTCATCGTCGACAGCGGGCGCGTCGAGGTCAGCCAGGCTGGACGCCCGATCGCCGAGCTCGGGCCCGGGGAGGCCTTCGGCGAGATCGCGCTCCTCCAAGGCGTGCCACGCACTGCCAGCGTTCGAGCGATCGTTCCCACCACGATCTACACGATCACCTGCAGCGATTTCCACGAGGCGATCGCCGGCCCGACGAGCGCGGCGATCGCCAACCGAGTCGCCGCCGACCATCTGGCGCGGGGTGCTGAGGCCTGAGTCTGCTGGTGTGGAGCCGCCTGACGTCAGCCGCGGCTCGATTCCGCTGATACCGCCTTCGTGGCGAATGCCCGCAAGACGAGCTGATGTCGCCCGCCCGCCCGATCGACCGCGATGATGGGCTCGCCGGACGTCGTGACGTGGCGGCCCGTTCTGTCGGTCACTTCGAAGCGGTCTCCGCGGAGCTGGCGGATTTGAATGTCCGGCTTCGAACCTCGATCGGGCACGATCCCGGTCACCCGTTTGGTGTCTGGATCCCGCACGAATGCGATACCCAGGCGCGATCCATGTCCGAGATTGGCGCTATGAACGACATCGACCACGGCGACGACGTAGCCGCGGCTCCGCTCCCGGTACAGCGCGACGAACACCGCGAGCAACCCGCCCGCCAGGACGACGCCGAGGATGGCGAGGATCGGCTGGAGTAGCGGGTTGCATTCAACGGCCGATCCGCACGGCATGACGGCATCCGAGACCGCCGACGCATCGCTCACACCGACGGCGTTTTCGGCGTACGCCCGGCAGATGTACTGCACGCCGTTCGTGAGGCTGCCGATCTCTGCAGTCG
>JBIOWA010000137.1:0-8548 GCA_044868045.1 Candidatus Limnocylindrales bacterium | reverse complement strand
GCTCCCCGTCGGTCAGGATCTCCTCGCGAAACGTCGCCCACTTGCGGATCTTGATCGCCACGGTGTCTCCTCCGACCGCTCCAATCGTCCGGCCAGTTTGCAGCATGCACACGATGTGATGTCGATGCGTCGGTCGTGGTGTACTTAGGCGGCTGGAGGACGACGATGATCGAGGTCGACTACCACGTGCCGATCCGGCGCAGCCCGACGGACGTGTACGCCTACGTGACCGACGTGGAGCGCATCCCCGAGTGGCAGCACGTCGCGGGCGTCAAGAAGGTCACGAAACATGCCCCTGGGCCGCTCACGGTCGGGAGCCGGTTCGCCATGGAGCGTCAGGCCCGTGGCGGCCTCGCGACGATCGAGGCGGAGGTGACCGCGCTCGAGCCGGGACGCCGGTTCGACTTCCACACGATCGACAACGATGGCTTCGTCGGTGACTTCTCGACGACCCTGACCCCGCAGGGCGACGCCACCGACCTGCATTGGGCGGTCCGGATGCAACCGCCGAACCTGCTGTATCGGCTCCTGCAGCCGGTCATCGCGGGCACGATCCGCAAGGCCGCGAGCGCCGACTTCGTCGAGCTCCGGAAGAAGCTCGAGGCCTGACGGATCGATGGCCCGAATGCAGGCGAAGAGCTTCGAGACCCCGGATGAGGTTCGCTCGATCCCCCACGGGAACGTCAGCATCATCGATCTCGGCGACATCGTGGTGGGAAAGCAGCTCTGGGAGCCCGGTTGGCGTTGGTCCGAGCACGTCAAGCCGATCGCCAAGACCGAGCTTTGCGAATACCACCACATCGGCGTGACGATCTCGGGAACCGTCCACGTCGTGATGCGCGACGGTTCCGAGCTCGACCTCACGCCCAACGCGGCATATGAGATCCCGTCCGGTCACGATGCCTGGGTCGTCGGTGACGAGCCGTACGTCGCGTTCGACTTCGCAGGCATGCGCGGGTTCCTCGTGCCGCCGGATGTCACCGGCGAACGGATCCTCGCGACGATCATGTTCACGGACGTCGTCGATTCGACCGCCACCGCCGCGCTGATGGGCGACAACCGATGGCGCAAGGTCATCGCCGACCACGACGACCGCGTGCGATACCAGCTGGCGTCGTTCCGCGGCCGCGAGATCAAGGAGACGGGCGACGGGTTCCTCGCCCTCTTCGACGGTACGGCGCGCGCCGTTCGCTGCGCCGCCCTGATCCGCGACTCCGTCCGGGAACTTGGCATCCAGATCCGGGCGGGCATCCATACGGGCGAGGTCGAGATCGTGCCGAACGACGTCCGCGGTGTCGCCGTCCACACCGCGGCGCGGATCCTTTCGCTTGCCGGACCTGGCGAGATCCTCGTGTCCGGGACGACGCATGACTTGCTCGCGGGCTCGGGCCTGGCGTTCGAGGATCGCGGCAGCCACGAGCTCAAGGGGCTGAGCGGCGTTCGGTCGGTGTACGCGCTCGGCGACGTCGCGACTTCCGTCCCGAGCAGCTAGACCGGCGGCTTACGGGCCACGTTTCGTCAGCCGTCGCGCCACGATCTGACGATCGCCTCGAGCTCGGGGCGGGCAGCCTCGGCATCCTCGAGGTCGGTGACCTTGAAGACGCGCGAGGCGTCGCCGGTGCCTTCCAGGCGTGGATAGCTTCCCGGGATCCTCGCACCGAGATGGAACATCAGGCTCGCGTGCTGCCGGCTCTTCGGGTAGAAGCTCGCGATGTTGCCCTTGTAGGTGAAGGTCGGCGCCTGCCACTTGACGACTTCGTCGACGCGCGGGTCGGCCTCCAGGACGATCTCGCGGATCCGCTGGACAACGGGCTTCATCGGGTTGTCATAGCGCTCGAACCAGGCGTCGACGGCGGGCTGCCTCGGCATCGCGTCCTCCTCGGACACATGGTCACGCCGTGGGTCAAGGCGGGACAACGACCGACGACACGCGATTGCGATTGTGACGGTTTGGACGCCCACGACACACGAAACGGGGTCCGACTCGTGGAGTCAGACCCCGTTCTGGTCGCGCCGCCGGCCATCTCTCCGGCAACGCCCTGTTGCTACGCGGGCATCGGCTGCGGGAGCGCTCGGGCCTTCGGAGCCTTCTCCTCGGCCGCGCGGGTCGCCCACACCAGGCCGAGTCCGGCGAACAGGAGCGTGAACCCGATCCCGACGAAGAGGCCGGCGAGGCCATAGCCCATCTGGAGCGTCGTGGCCGTCACGGTGCCCACACCCAGGTTCGCGATCAGCGCATGCGCGGTGCCGGTCCAGGCCTTGTCACGCGCCGGACCCTCGATCGGGTGCTGACGGTCGAAGTCTGTCCAATAGCGTCCGTCCACCGCGAACTCGTATTCACCGGGGGGGAAGACCTCGCCCTTGTACTCCTTCTGCTCGGTCAGGACGACGGTCTGCGTCCCGTGGAGCGTGTGGTAGGCGACCGTTGCCATCTGGTACATGTATTCGGTCGGCGTGTTCACGAGCGGATCGTTCGGGTTGAGATCGCCCGCGACGACCGGGTAACCCCAGTCGTTGGTCAGCAGCGCCAGGATGGCCTGCGCTCCAGCCGGCTCACCACGATCGATGAGCACGCCCTGCTCGTTGTACGTCAGCTTGACGTTCTGCGCGGCGCTGAAGGCCTGGAGCGATCGAACGCCCTCCTGAGTCCTGATGAAGGCATAGGCGCCACCGGCCATGAACAACAGGCCGAACACCGCCAGGATGAGGCCGAGGCCCCGCAATCGTCCGATCATCAAACTATCCCTTCCTTTGCTTCGGGTGGTTTTGGTCTGGATCCAGAGTGGCCGCGACGCCGTCCCGTGGCACGTTGCCGAACGGACCCAATCGAGAGCCCTGCGGACCCTCGGATGAGGGGCCATTGGTCACATGAGGTCCAGGACGTGCTCGCGGCCTTAGATGACCGACACGACGAGGACACGGGTCGGCGCCTCTCGCGCGACGCGCTTGGAGACCTCCGATCGACAACCGGCTCGGGCCTACGTGCCCTAGCCGATCCTCGGGATGGTGCAAGCGAACGCGGTCGAGCCCGCTGCGCGGGCGGCCGCCGCGATGGGCGATCCCGTCTGCCTCGTTCTCGTCGCCGCCTGCTCCTGTACGACAAGTGCCGTGACCATGCCGAACATCCCGTCGGCTCCTTCGGCGTGCGGAAGGATGTGGCAGTGGAAGGCCCACGCCCCAGGCTCATCGCACTCGATGACGACGTCCCATCGTTCGCCGGGATTGACGCCGAGCGTGTCGCAGGTGAACGCGGCAGGGCCCAGCGGGTACCCGTCGCGTGCGACGACCCGCATCGGCATTCCGTGGAGATGCCAGGGATGCATCATCACGCCCTCATTCATGAAGCGGATAACGATCTTCTCGCCGAGGGTCGCAACGATCGGGCTGGTCGCGGGAAAGCCGCGTCCGTTGATCGTGAATCCGCCGAGAGAGTCGTTGCTGATCCAGACGATGTCCTGGCTTGCGCCGTACAGCCTGTCGTAGCGCTGCTCCAGCGCCTTCGGCTCGACGATGAACGCGCCAAGTAACCCGCGACCGACCTGGTCCGTGGCGTTGTGGTGGCTGTGGTACATGTGCGAGCCGCTTGCCCGAGCGGTGAACTCGTAGGTGAACGACTCGCCCGGCCTGATCGGGTCCTGGGTGATGTGCGGGACGCCGTCCATGTTGTTCGGCACACGCTGGCCGTGGAAGTGGACGCCGGTCGTCTCGCGGAGGTTGTTCGTGAAGGTGGCACGCACGCGATCGCCCTCGATGACCGTCAGGCGCGGTCCCGGCCACGTTCCGTTGTAGCCGAGGGCGGCGATCGGGTCCTTCCGGGCATCGATCCGATGCTCGATCTCGTCGATCGAGAGCTCGAAGACCTTGACGCCGTCGACGACCTTCGGTTCGAGCGCGACGTTGCCGGGACGCTCCATCGAGGCGCCTTCGCCGTCGAGGAAGCGCTTGACCACCGCGAGGGCTGCGGCGTCGTGGTCCATCGGCGGAGCGGAAGCGGCGGCCGACGGCGGCGGACTCTCGTGATCCATCGACGGGGCAGCGGAAGCACCGCCCGATGCACCCGACGCCGGGCTAGCTTCCGGGGCCTTCGTTGGTCCGGCGATCCAGCCGGTCGTCGGCGTCGGGCCGACGCAGGCTGCGACGCCGGCCGCGACAAGACCGCCACCGGCGGCTCGCAACAGGGCGCGCCGGGAAACGGGGATGTGATCGGATGGATTCGCTTCGGCTCGCCCCAAGGAGGCGATCGAAAGGGGCAGGGAGGACGTTCATTGGCGCATGGTCGCTTTCGCGCGAACCGTGTCAGAAGGGACCTCCGGACCCTTCCATCAGTCCGAAGGGCCCAGGCCGTCCGGCGCCGGCATTCGTCCTTGGCGATCCGATGACACATGAAGCGCCGCGACGGGCCACGTGGCCCGGACGGACGGGACATTCGCCACTCGGCGCCGCCGTTGTAACCGCCCACACTCTGCTGAACCGGCCATTGGACCGGACAACCCCCTTCGACGGGGAGGTGCGAGATGACGCGAGTACTCGTCGTTCACCACGATCTCGACCTGGCCGGGCAGGAAGCTGACTCCTTGCGTCGGTATGGCTATGAGGTCATCGAATGCGGTGGTCCGACGCGGAATGTCTGCCCGGTGATAGCCGGCCGGCCATGTGATCTGGCCGAGCGAGCCGACGTCCTCGTCTACGACGTCTGGGCGAGTGGCGACGCCGAGGGGTCGCGCGTGCTCGTCGAGAACATCCGCGACGTCCATCCAAACACTCCGGTCGTCCTTTCCTCACCCGGGCTTGCACTGAGCTGGGAAGAGGAAACCGGCCCGCACCGGGTCACGATGCTCCTAGGCCAGCCCACCGGAGCGCGCTTGCACGAAGCGATCCAGGCTGCTCTCGATTCGGCAACGCCGACCGGTTGAGGTCATGACCGTCCTTCGCGTGGCCCTGGACGCGGGATTCCTCCGGCCGAGGGGACGCATCATTTCGCGATGACGTCTGCGCGGAAGAACGTCGACGGAGGGCCGCATGCCGCGCTCAGCGATCTCCCGCACGCGATCAGCGCTGACGCGGTCGCCGCTGCCCTCGTCGTCGACCCGATCCAGGGACTTTCCGCGGCCGAAGTGGAACGACGCGCTCAGGCAGCGGGTCCGAACGCTCTCGAGACCGAGCGTCGGCCTCGCATCTGGCGAATGGTCCTTGAGTCCGCCACCCAGCCATTCGTGCTCCTCCTCCTGGCGGCCGGCGTTGGAGCAGTCCTGCTCGGCAAGGTTCGAGATGGCCTCTTGGTCCTCGCCGGACTCATCCCGATCGTCGGGGCGGACGTCGTCACGGAGTACCGAGGCGAACGCGCGCTCGAGGCCTTGCGCGCGGCATCCGCACCACGCGCGCGCGTCCGTCGCGACGGGCGCGTGGTCGATGTCGCCGCGTCCGAGATCGTTACGGGCGACATCGTCCTCGTCCGCGTAGGCGACATCGTTCCTGCGGATCTGCGCCTGACGCGCGTGGATCGGCTCGTGGTCGATCGAAGCGTCCTGACCGGCGAGTCTGTCCCGGAGCCAGGCCTGATCGAGCCCGACGAGCCGGAAGAGGCTCTGGCGGACCGTCGGAGCATGGCTTACTCGGGGATGAGCGTGGTCGGGGGCCGCGGTGAAGGGATCGTCACGGACATCGGTAGGACCACCGAGATCGGTCGGATCGCAGGCGGCCTCACAACCAAGGAACGGCGGCGCTCGCCATTGCAGCGTGAGCTCGATCGACTCGTTCGGATCCTGCTCGTCGTAGCGATCGCGCTGATTGCGGTCACGACCGGTCTTGGCTTCCTCCGCGGCAACCCGATCGGCGACAACGTGCTGGCCGGCATCTCGGCGGCGATCGCGGCGATCCCCGAGGAACCTCCGATCCTGTTGGCCGTTGTGCTCGGGCTCGGTGCCTACAGGCTCCTTCGTCGAGGGGTGCTCGTTCGGCGGCTGAACGCTGAGGAGATCCTCGGTGCGGTGGACCTCGTCATCACCGACAAGACTGGCACGCTGACCCAGAACCGACTCGAAGTCGCATCGGTGTACGGCCGGTCCGGCTCGGTCGCTGACCCCGCTCGTCGCCTGGAGTTTCTGACATTGGGGCTCCGCGCGGAGGACGACGCATGGGTCCGTGGCGAGGGCATCGGAACGAGCTCGTTCACGAGCGCACTGGCCAGGGCCGTCGAGGCGCATGGTGGAAACGCGCACCCCGACCCAGACGACCTGATCGCAACGGATCCCGTCGAGGATCGGCGGCCCTACACGTCGACGACGGCGCGCCGCGATGGTCGCGTGGAGACTCTTTTTCTCGGCGCCCCAGAAGCGGTGGCCGACCTCGCCCTCGGCCCGGACGGCGCCGATCGGAGGGCATGGCATGAGCGAATCGAGGCCGCGACGGCGAGCGGTGAGCGAGTCGTCGGGCTGGCTCGACAGGACGACACCGCCGGCGACCCGAGCATGGTGGCGCTGATCGGGTTCGCCGACGCGCTACGACCGGAGATCCCCGAGGCGACCACGGCCGCTTACGAGGCAGGGATCCAGGTGATCGTCGTCACCGGGGATCACCCCACGACGGCCGGCGCGATCGCTCTGCAGGCCGGAATCGATATGGGCCGTGTCGTCCTTGGATCCGAGCTGGAGCGATGGGCGGACGAGGACCTTGCTGCGCGGCTTCGTGGGATCACCGTGATCGCCCGATCGACGCCCGACCAGAAGCGACGGATCGTCGAGGTCGCGCGTCGTGCGGGGCGGCTCGTCGCTGTGACCGGAGATGGTGTCAACGACGCGCCGGCCCTGCATGGCGCTGACGTCGCAGTCTCGATGGGGAGCGGCACGGCGGTGGCAAAGGGCGCCTCGGACCTGGTACTGGGCGACGACTCGTTCGCGACACTGATCTATGGGATCGGCGAGGGACGCCGGATGGTCGACAACGTCCAGAAGGGCCTTGTCTTTCTCATCTCGACCCATGTCGCGTTGCTTGGATTCATCCTGATAGCGACGCTGGCCGGTTTCAGCCAGCCTCTCCTGCCCATCCAGATCCTCTGGCTGGAGCTGTTCATCGATATCACCGCGTCGGTCGCGTTCGAGCGGGAGCCGGCGGAACCGGACCTCATGGTTCGAAAGCCTCGAGCGATCGCCCAACCGTTGTTGTCCGGCGGATTGCTTGGTCGGATCGCACTCGCTGGTGGATTCAGTGCGGTGGCCGCCCTCTGGCTCATGACCGGGCATGGCGGCGCCCTCGATCACGCCCGGTGGCTTGCCTATACGACTCTCGTTTGCGCTCAGGCCGTCCGCGCTTACGCGAATCGGAGCCTCCGTGAGCCGCTGCAACGACTCAGGTGGAACCCGGTCCTGCTCGGCGTGTGCATCCTGACAGTCGCCGTCCAGGCGCTGATCCCGCTGATCCCGCCCATCGCCGACGCCTTCCGAGCGACACCACTCGATGCCATCGATTGGCTGCTGGTCGCGATCATCGCGCTTGCGCCGGCCATCGTGGCCGAGTCGATTCGCGCGCTTCGGCGAGGCCCTTGGGTGGCCTGACAGCTGAATCCAACGTGCTGGGCAGGGTCACCGAGGCCCGAACGGGAAGACCGGATCCGTGGTGGCTGGTCCGATCTTGCGATCGTCGAGCGACCACGCGATCGAGGCCTCGACTTCGACGATGCCTGGGACGGCAGCCGTGGCCTGCTCGACCATCTCTGCCGTCGAGCGGCGGTCGACATGCCCGGAGATCGACGCGACGCCGCGGTCCACCTCGACCGCGAACGATGCGGGATCGAGCCACAGCATGCGGCGGATGACATCGTCGCGGATGATGTCCGCGAGCTCATCATCCGACCGAACATAGGCGCGAACGAGATCGGCACGCGTGACGATGCCCACCAGTCGGCCAGCATCGACGACGGGCAGACGGTTGATCCGCCGATCGGTCATGATCCGCGCCGCCTCACTGATCGGACGGTTGGATTCGATCGTGACCGCCGGAGCCGTCATGGCGTGCGCCGCTTTCGTCGCATGCAGTTTCTCGAGCTGGATGCGTGACGTGCGCGACTCGCCCAGGAATCTAGCGAGCGGCCGATGCCGGACCGCCTCGGGTCCCCCTTCCTTCACGAGGAAATCTGCCTCGGACACGACGCCGAGGACCGTACCGTCCACGTCGATGACGGGTACTCCGCTGATCTTGTTCTCGACGAGGAGCTGCGCGACCTCTTTGAGCGGTGTGGTGCGCCGCACGGACACGACAGGGGCGGTCATCACTTCGCGAACGGTAGTCATCATGTTCACCTGACCTTTCGTCCACAGCTTGGCGTCACCAGCACGGCGGCGACAGGGTCGAAGGTCACGTCGAGCGAAGCGCCGTCGCCAGGAATCGGGCCATTCGGCACTGGCGATTGGGTGGTGATTCTTCCACGGTTCAGGCAGACCCGGAGAGGTCCGATAGCCGGCTGACCCGAGATCGCATCAAAGGTCGATCGTCCAACCGATCTTGATCATCGGTGGATGGGGAGCCGCGAGATGGCGTCGCGGCGAGGCGAAGG
>JBIOWA010000136.1:0-16183 GCA_044868045.1 Candidatus Limnocylindrales bacterium | reverse complement strand
CAACGGCAGCTCGAGGAGGCTAATCGCGGGGAATGGCCGCCAGCGTTTCTCCGAAGATCTCGACCCCCTCGCTGATCTCGGCGGCGGTCACATCGAGCGGCGGGATCCAGCGGATCACCTCGTGTTGCGACCCACAGGTCAGGATGAGCAGCCCGTTGTCTGCGCACGCGGTGCTCAAGCGGTCCGGTAGCGATCCATCCGGCTCGCGCGTCGTCCGATCACGCACGAACTCCACGCCAACCATCAGGCCCGGGCCGCGAACATCGCCGATGCGATCGTCCTCGGCCGCGATCCGTTCCAGCCCGGCGCGCAACTCGGCACCCCGGGCCGCGGCATGCTCAATCAGGCCTTCGGATTGGATGGTCTCTAGGACCGCGAGGCCCGCCGCGCAGGCCACCGGATTGCCGCCGAACGTCGAGCCGTGTGCGCCGCGACCCCAGCGCTCCTGGACCGCGCGCGACGAGACGATCGCCGAAAGCGGCAGCCCATTCGCGATCGCCTTCGCCAGCACGACGACGTCCGGCACGATCCCCGCGTGTTCGAAGCCCCACATGCGACCCGTGCGCCCGTAGCCGCACTGGACCTCGTCGGCGATGAGCATGATCCCGTGCTCGTCGCAGAACGCGCGGAGGTCGCGCAGGAAGGCGGGCGGGGCCGGCGTGAAGCCACCTTCACCCTGGACCGGCTCGATCAGGATCGACCCGACAGCCGACGGCGGGATCGAGGTCGATGTGAGCGTTCGCAGGTCGGCCATCGCGCTGGCGACCGCGGCCGCCTCGTCGCCACCGTACCCCCGGTAGACGGCAGGGAAGCCGGTCAGGTAAACGCTCGGCAGCAGCGGCTCGTGGCCCACCCGGTAGTTGATCGCGGAGCTAGTGACGGACATCGCGCCGAACGTTCGCCCGTGGAAGCCGCCGCGGAACGCGATGATCCCGGGTCGTCCCGTCACTCGCCGCGCCAGCTTGAGGGCCGCATCGATGGCCTCCGACCCCGAGTTCATGAACATCACGGAGTCGAGCGGGTCCGGGAAGGTCGCGGCGAGCGCGTCGGCCAGCCGTGAGATCGGCTCGGTGAAGCCGATGGCGTTGATCGGGCCGACGAGGCGATCGACCTGGGCATGGATGGCCGCGGTCACTCGGGGATGGACATGCCCGAGCGCCGTGACTGCGATCCCGTTCGCGAAATCGAGGTACGCCTTGCCCGCCGTGTCATAGAGGCGGTGCCCCTGCCCGTGGCTCCAATCCCGCTGGTAATAGCGGCCCAGGACGGGTGTGAGGTGCGGCGCGGGCGTTTGCTGAGGCGCGGGCGAGACGGTCGCGTCCATCGGCGGAGTGTAGCGGCCGACCGACCGTGATCGAGCCTCGCCGCCGACGCGCGCCGCGTACGATGCAACGAATGGTCGATTTCGCCCTGACCGACGAGAACAAGCTCGTCCAGCAGGCCGCCCGCGCCTTCGCCGAGGCGGAGATCCTGCCCCACATTCGGGAGTGGGACGAGAAGGGCGAGGTCCATCGCGAGGTCTTCGCCGCCATGGGGGCGCAGGGGTTTCTCGGCGCGCCGATCCCGGAGGCATATGGCGGAGCGGGCATGGACTACATCAGCTTCGCGTTGTTGTGCGAGGAGCTGGAACGTGCCGACACCGCGTTCCGTGTCGTCCAGAGCGTCCACGTCGGGCTCAACTCGCTCGCCCTCCTCCAGTGGGGCACCGAGGAGCAGCGTCAGCGCTGGCTCGTCCCGCAGGCCAGGGGGGAGAAGCTCGCCACGTTCGGCCTGACGGAGCCCGGCGTCGGAACCGATGCGGGCAACCTCCAGACGACCGCCCGCCACGACGGCGACGCCTACCGTCTCAACGGCCAGAAGATCTGGATCAGCCTCGCCGACGTCGCCGATCACTTCCTTGTCTTCGCCTCGGTCGACCGGTCGAAGAAGCACAAAGGGATCGCGGCGTTCCTCGTCGAGCGTGGCACGAAGGGGCTGACGACCGGCACGTTGCACGGCAAGCTCGGCATCCGGGCCGGGAACACGGGGTTCATCAACCTCGATGATGTCGTCGTGCCCGCCGACCAGCGGATCGGCGAGGAAGGGGAGGGGTTCCTGGTCGCCATGAGCGCGATCGACCAGGGCCGCTTCACCGTGGCTGCCGGGGCCGTTGGTCTCGCTCAGGCGTGCATCGATGCGAGCGTCGCTTACGCGCACGACCGCCAGACGTTCGGCGAGGAGATCGGGCGACACCAGCTGGTGAAGCAGCTCATCGCCAAGATGGTCGCCGGCACCGAGATGGGCCGGCTGCTCGTGTGGCGGGCGGGATGGCTCAAGAACCAGGGCCGCCGCAACACGCGCGAGACTTCGCTCGCGAAATGGCATGCCACCGAGCACGCGGTGCAGAGTGCGCTCGATGCCATCCAGATCCACGGCGCGAACGGTTATTCGAACGAGTTCCCCGTCGAGCGATATCTGCGCAACTCGAAGGCGGCCGTGATCTACGAGGGGACCAGCCAGCTGCATACGCTGATCCAGGCCGACTACGCCCTCGGCTATCGCGAGGACCGCCCGCTGCGCTGCGAGCCCTGGCCGGCCCAGGGATGGGAGCGTTCGTCGAGCTGACGTGGCCGAGTCGTGGACACCCCGCGAGCTTGCCACGCTCGCCGTCCTGGCGGAGACCTTCGTCCGCGGCGACGCCGTCCGACGGGCGCGACTCGGGACGGAAGTCCTCGATGAGGCGGCGGATCCTTCGCAGATCCGTCAACTGCGACTCGCGCTCCGGCTCATGGAGTCGCGCCTCGCCAACCTCGTCCTTGCCCGGCAGCCGGCGACGTTCACCTCGATGTCGCCGGCAGCCCGGGAGCGCTATCTCCTGAGGTGGGCACTGTCGCCCATCGGCCTTCGCCGCTCGGCGTTCGGCAGTCTACGCAAGCTCCTCACTTACTTCGCTTACGCAGATCCGGGCGCGGACGCATCCGGCAATCCGCGCCACGCCGTGATCGGGTACGTGCCGGAGTGGCCGCCCGTCACGAACGACCCGACACCGATCCGGCCGACCGCCCTCCCATTCGACGTGGGCTCGGCCGACGAGCCGATGACACTCGAGGCCGACGTCGTCGTGGTCGGCTCGGGAGCCGGCGGCGGGGTGGTCGCGGCGGCCGCCGCCGAGGCCGGCCGATCGGTCGTGGTGCTCGAGGCCGGACCGTTCGTCGACGAGGCGTCGATGCCTCGGAGCGAGATGCAGGCCTATGACACCCTGTACCTCAATCACGGCCTGGTCACGACCTGGGATGGGTCGATCACGATGCTCGCGGGGTCGAGCGTCGGTGGCGGAACGCTGATCAACTGGATGACCTCGCTCGAGGCGCCCGCGCACGTCCGCTCGATGTGGGCGCGAGTACACGGCCTCGATGACATCGCGGACGGCGAGGCCTGGTCCGACGACATCGCCACGATCGAATCTGAGCTCAGCGTCTCCCCGGTCGAGCACTTCGCACCGAAGGACCAGGCGATCCTTCGGGGCGCGGAGCAACTCGGGTGGGAGGCGGCACCGATCCGCCGCAACGCGATCGGCTGCACGGACTGCGGCAGCTGTCCATTCGGCTGCCGTCGCGGCTCGAAGCAATCCGGTATCCGCGTCCACCTGGCCCGTGCGGCCGGCGCGGGTGCCCGGATCGTTCCCGAGGTGCGCGTCACGAAGGTCCTGGTCGAACGTGGTCGCGCCGTGGGGGTCGAGGGGATCGCCCGCACGCCGGGGACGGCGACGAGGTCCGTGAGCCAGCGCCGCGTGGTCGTGCGCGCTCGCCAGGTCGTGCTGGCGGCGGGGGCGCTACGGTCACCGGCCGTCCTCCAGGCGAGTGGTGTCCGGCACCGTGCGATCGGGCGCCACCTTCGACTCCATCCGGCTCCGGTCGTTGTCGGAGCGATGCCCAGCCCGATCGACATCTGGCACGGCCCGATGCAGGGCGCCCGCTCGTTGCAGTTCGGTGCGGACGAGCCCGGGCGCCACGGATACGACATCGAGAGCGCGCCCGGCCATCCGGGGCTCATGGCCCTGGGCCTGCCGTGGGACGGCATGGACGACCACGCCGGGCTGATGCGTGAAGCCCGGAACTTGCTCCCGTTGGTTGCCGTGACCCGGGACGGCGGCGAGGGTCGGGTCTCGCTCACCCGGGCGGGGAACGTCCGGATCGACTATCGGCTCGACAAGGTCGGGCTGGCCACACTCCGCCATGCGACGGTCCGGATGGCGCGGCTGGCGCGTGCCGCGGGGGCCGGCGAATTGATCGTCGCCGCGACGCCATCGATCCGCTTCCATCCCATCAGCGGATCACCTGCGGCCGACGACGCGGCCTTCGAACGGTTCGTCGACCGTCTCATCACGATGGACTTCGCGCCGAACCGCGGATCGGTGTTCTCGGCCCACCAGATGGGGACGCTGCGGATGGGCACAAGGCGGCGCCAGCATGTCTGCGATCCCGCCGGTCGCGTCAGGGCCAGCAGCCGTCGCAACCGGGTGATCGGCGGCCTCTACGTCGCGGATGCCTCGCTGTTCCCGACGGCGATCGGCGTCAACCCGATGTTGACCGTGATGGCGCTGGCGCGGCGCGTTGCTCGGACGGTGCTGGCGGAATCGTAGGCCGGGGGAGGGCACCGCGCGGCGGTGCCATCCGGCCACGTGCCGTCACGATCAGCGCAACCGCGCCCACGATGATCGCGCCGGCGAGCAACATGCGTGGCTCGATCGGTTCCGCCAGGATCAGCGCCCCGAGGATCACGGCGATGACCGGGTTGACGTAGGCGTAGGTCGCGACCAGCGGGAGCGGGGCGACCCTGAGCATCCAGCCGAAGGTCGTGAACGCGAGCACGCTGCCGATCACGGTGAGGTAGAGGAAAGCCCCGAAGGATTCGATCGAGACCCGTGCCGGCTCGAACCGGCCCGGCTCGCCCGTGGCGACCGCCATGAGCGCGAGGACAAACGAGCCCGCGACCATCTGCGTGCCCGTGGCGACGAGCGGATCGCCCGGGAGGCGAGCGCGATGCGATGCGTACAGTGACCCGATCGACCACGCGATCGGCGCCACGAGGACCGCCAGCACCCCGGCCGCATCGAGCGCCCCCGGCGCACCGAGCGCGGTCGGTCCGACGAGGATCGCTACGCCGACGAAACCCACGACGATGCCGAGTCCGGCGATCCGTGGCAAGCGGTCGCCGAAGAAGGCGCCACCGAGTATCGCGACCCATACCGGCATCATCGCGACGACGACCGCGGTGATCCCTGAGGGGATCGTCTGCTCGCCCCACGCCACGAGGCCCATCCCGCCCCCGAGGAGCAATGCGCCCACCACAGTCGAGTCAAGGAGCTGGCGACGGGTCGGCCTGGTCAGGCTTGCTCGTCGCCGGATCGCGACCCATGCCAGCAGGGCCATGCCGGCGAGCCCGAAGCGGGCCGCAGCCATGAGGAACGGCGGAAGGGTGTCGACGGCGACCGCGATCGCGAGATAGGTCGAACCCCAGACGCAATAGAGGATCGCCAGCCCGACCCAGATCGCGCGGCGATCCACCGATCCAGCTACCGGTGTTGGCATAGTCGGGTGGTCCAAGGTCAAAGCATACGCTACCGAGCGGCGACGCGCGCCGGGGCGGGTCGTCGCTCGTCCGGTCCGTCAGGCCGCCACGGGTGCGGCGACCGGCCGGCAGATCTTGCACGGCCGGTAGCCGGCGGCACCTGCCTCGGCGAGCGAGCGGAACGGCCGCCGGTTCCGCTCCAGCATGTGGCGTCCCGTTCGGCACGTCGGCCAGCAGACGATCTTCGTGGAGGAACAGCCGACGAGCCGCTCGCCCCGTCGGGCGGCGTCCTCCATCTGGTCCGGATCGAGGCCCTCGGCGGCGAGGATCGTCCGCTTGTTCGACGGCCCGCCGAGTGAGTACTGCCCGATCGACCCATCGGTCCGGACGACTCGGTGGCACGGCACGATCAGCGGGACGGGATTGTGGCTCAACGCCGTCCCGACCGCGCGTACGGCCCTCGGTCGCCCGATCTCGGCCGCGACCCAGCCGTATGGCCGGACCTCGCCACGCGGGATGTCGAGCGCCTTGCGCCAGACGTCCTGCTCGAAGGCGCTGTGGCCACGGAGGTCGAGCGGGATGCGGACGCGCCGATCCCCGCCGAGCCGCCGCGTGATCGCGGCGCTGAGCCTGGGCGGCAGGGTCCCCGGGATCGCGCGCCGTCCAGTCGAGGCCCGGTGGCGGACCTCGAACTCGGCGTCGTCACGGGCCTGGTCGACGCTGGAGACGCCCCGGCCATTCCATGCGACGACGAGCGGTCCCAGCGGGGACTCGATCCGCGCGTAATGGTCGGCAAGGCCCACCTCGACGAGCACGGACGGCCGCAGCGTCGCTGGTGCCGCCACCGTCAGCCCGGCGAGCTCGGCCGCCCCGAGGTCGGTGGTGTCTGGCAGCTGGTTCATGCGGTCATCTCCTGGAAGTGGTGCTGACGCTCGTCCTCGAGCATTTTTCGCAACAACGCGATCCCCCGGTGGACCTGGGCCTTGACGGTGCCTTCCGGACGGCCGAGCGCCGCTGCGACTTCGGGATAGGACATGCCGTCGACGTGGCGGAGGATGACCGCCGTCCGATACGACGCCGGGAGGGCCATGAGCCGCGCCGCCCAGCGATCCCGCTCGGCGTGGCGCTCCGCCACCTCCGTCGGAGCCGTCGCAGGCGGCGCTTCGGGTTCCGCGATCGGTCGCGCCGGGTCGCCGTCGATCGAGACCGGGCGCGGCCCGCGCGTGGCCTTGCGAGCGGCCACGGATCGGCAGCGGTTCAGCACGATCGTCGTCAGCCAGGGCCGGAGCCGGAGCTCCCGGATCCGCTCGCTGTCATACGAAGCGAGCGCGCGGTACGCGCGGACGAACGCGTCCTGGGCCGCCTCCTCGGCGTCCCCTCGATTCCCGAGCATGCGCAGGGCGATCGTGTAGAGGCGATCCTGGTGGCCCTCGACGAGCCCCTCGAACGCTCCATCGAGGTCGTCGGCAAGGGCGGTCGTCAGGCGGTCGTCAGCATCCATCACCGTCTAGAACCGATACGGACCCTGAACCGTTGCATCCCGCAACGCTACGGTACTCGACCCCGGGCGTTGAAGGCCGTGAGCCCATGCGACAATCGATCGATGGGCCATGACGATCGCTTCGACGACCTGGTCGCCAGTCTCGCCGGTTTCCATCGGTCGTGGCTGATCTATCTCGGGATCGAGCTCGGCCTCTTCGCCAGGATCCGGGCCGCGGGTCCCGACGGCATCACCCCAGCCGACCTGGCGGCCGCCACGGAAACCGAGCAGGAGGCCGTCGCGGCCTGGTCATGGGCGTCCGACGCACATGACCTGGCCGTCCTGGAGGACGGCCGACTGACGATCGATGACGACGTCGCCGAGATCCTGCTCGACGACGAACGGGCCGAGTTCCTGGGCGGTCAATTCATCCACGCCGTCGTCGCGTCGATGGACTGGGGTGGGATGGAAGAATTCTTCCGCACGGGTCGACCGCTCGCCTCGCGCCCCGATCGGTATCGAGCGGCGATCGAGCGCCTCACCCGACAGGACATCGCGGTGTTCTTCCAGGAAGTGCTGGCGGCCCTGCCGCAGCTCGCTGCCGACCTGGCCCGCGGCGGTCGCGTGGTCGATGTCCACTGCGGCGGGGGCCGCTGGCTGGTGGCGATGGCTCGCCGCTTCCCGGCGTTGCAGCTGGTCGGCGTCGAGTACGAAGAGGACTCGGTCGCCCGGGCACGTGCGTCCGTGGCCGGGCAGGGGCTGGCCGATCGGATCGAGATCCGCCACGGCAAGGCCACCGACCCCGGCAAGGCGGGCGAATACGACCTCGCCTACTTCCAGTACGCGCTCCACCAGCTGCACGACGCGCCCAAGGTCCTCGCCGCCGCGTGGGCCGCGCTGCGACCGGGTGGTCGGATCCTGGTGCTCGACTGGCCGCTCCCATCCGGGCCCGACGAGTTTCGGACACGACACGGCGAGATCATCGCAGGCGTGCAGCTCGATGAGCTGTACCAGGGCACCGCGCTCGCGACCCGTCAGCAGTTCCTCGCGTGGTTCGCCGATGCCGGCCTGCCGGCGCCCAACACGATCGACCTCCCGTCGGGCGCCTCGGTCTTCTTCGCGGAACGAGCGGGTTAGCGTCCGAGCCTAGCTCGTGACCTCGATCTTGCCGGTCATCTGCGGATGGATCTTGCAGAAGAAGTCGTACGTGCCGGCTTGGCTGAACGTGATGCCGGCTGAGGCATTCGTGGCCAGCAGCGGCGTCGTGCACGTCTCGTTCGACTTGACCGTCGCCGTGTGCTGGACGGAGTCGCTGTTCGTCCATGTGATCACGTCCCCGACCTTGGCCGTAACGGTCGCCGGATCGAACGCGAAGTTCGCGATCTTGACCGACACGGTGCCCGTCGCGTCCGACGGCGCGCATGGGCCGGCCGCGGCCGACGCCGGGGCCTCACTAGCCGGAGCTTCACTTGCCGGTGCCTCGCTCGCCGGCGCCTGGCTCGCCGGCGCCTGGCTCGCGGGAGCCGCGGTCGGGGCACTGGTTGCCGTGCCGCCGCCGCAGGCCGCCACTAGCAACATCGTTACCACGAGGGCGGGAAGGGTTCGGGTTCGAGACATGACTGCCTCCTCCACGCTATGCGCTCGATCGTCTCTGGGGTACGTCGATGTCTACGCGCCCGTCGAGCGGCCGGTTTCGTAAGGCCGCGATGCGGGCGCCGATCGACGCAGCGACGGCACGGAGGCTACTCCGCCATGAGGCGGAGGTCCATGCCATCCCCGGGCGAACCATCCGTGACCTCGGCGACGCCCTGCTCGTCGTCGATCCCGACCAGTCCGAGCCGTTCTGGAACCGGGCCGAGGCGATCCAGTGGCCGACCGAGACGGACGCCTTCGATCGGCGTCTCGCCGAGATCCTGGTCGTGTTCGCATCGATCGGTCGCCAACCGCACATCTGGACCGCGCCGCCGCACGACGAGCCGGCCGACCTCGTAGCGCGGCTCGCGGCGAACGGGTTCGAAAACGTGGGTGACGGGCTGCTGCTCATCACGCGGGACGCCGAGCGCGCTCGCGAGGCCATCGCCCGGCGCCCGCTGAACGCGAGCCACACGCTCGAGCGCCTTTCCGGCGTCTCGGGTCGAGCCGCCACCGAGGCGGCGAGATCGATCGTCGATGTACTCATCGAGGCGTTCGCGGTGGGCCACGAGCGCGGTCCGGGCGTGGTCGCCGAGACGCTCGCCTCGCTTGGCGACAGGCGATTCACCCACTACCTCGTGCGCCGCGACGGCGCGCCGGTGGCCGTCGCCCGGCGCGCCACGTTCGATGGGATCAGCTACCTGTCGTCGATCGGGACCGTGGGCGCGGCGCGAGGCCTCGGGCTCGGGAGATACGTGACGGCTGTGGCCATGATCGATTCGATCGATGCCGGCAGCGACTGGATCCACCTCGGGGTGTTCGCCGACAACACGCCGGCGCGCCGCCTGTACGAGAGTCTCGGCTTTGTGATGAGCGGGGATCCCGGGCCCGACATGTTGCTGATCGGATGAGCCGCCCCATCGCGCGCGGCTGGGCGACGGTCGAGCTCGAACGGGCTGCCGGCGAGCTCGCCGACCTGCTTCGACGCGGGGCCGCGTTCGAGCCGGCGGCCCGATCCGTGGTGCTCGGCGCTCAGTGCCGTCGCGGCATCGCGGCCGACGGGAGCCACTCGATCCTGATCCTGGAGCCCGATACCGAGGGCCGTCTCGCGTTATTCCTCGCCCGCCACGGCGAGGGCTGGGCGGCGACCTGGCTGGGCGAGGACGGCGCGGCGCCACAGGTCGGGGCAGCACGTGGCTCCGGCCCGCTCGGTCCCGAATCGCTCGAACCGGGTGGGCCGCCGGCCGGCCCGTTCCGGTTGCGCGTGCCGCCCGCTACCATCGAGCCATGACCGAGACGACCGTCACGTTGCGACCGGCGGAGCCATCCGATGCCGAGGCGATCGCGGCCCTGTTCACGGACGAGGGCTACCCATCCGGGCCGAGCGACATCGTCGAGCGGCTGCGTCGCTTCGCGTCGGAGCATTCGCGGGTCGTCATCGCCGAGCACGAGGGGGCGGTCCTCGGGTTCATCGCCCTGCATGCGCTCCCGCGGTTCGAGCACGACGACCGGATCCTGCGGATCCTCGCGCTCGTCGTCGATGCCGGGGCCCGCGAGCGTGGTGTCGGCCATCGCCTGATGGCCGAGGCGGAGCGGATCGCCGGCGAGCTCGATGCTGCATTCATCGAGGTCACCGCCGGGCATCACCGACCCGACGCCCGCCGCCTATACGAGTCGCTCGGCTACGACGCGATGATCGCGGCCTACTTGCGCAAGAAGCTCTGACCGTACACGCGGCGCCAACTGGGTTCCCCCGCCTCCGGCTGCGCACAGGTGCGGCCGAGCTGCTCGACCTGCCATGGGAGCGACCGCTCGGCGAGTGGCCGATCGAGCCGGACGGGACGATCGACGGGATGCGGTTCCGTGAGCTGCCGATCGGCCCGTCGCGGCACCTCGTCCGGTTCCTCGTTGGCGATCGGCGGACCTACGCGCTCAAGGAGGAGCCACTGGCGGTCGCGCGGACCGAGTTCGACGTGCTCCGCCACCTGCGCGTGCAGGGTCTGCCCGCGGTCCAGGCGGTCGGCCTCAGCGAGTCACGAGAGCACGACACCGCGGTGTTGATCACCGAATACCTGGAATACTCGATCCAGTACCGGCGCCTCCTCATGCGCTTCCCGCTCGGTCCCGGGCCCTACCGCGACCGGTTGCTCGACGCGATGGCCTGGTTGCTGGTCGACCTCCATCGAGCCGGGGTGTATTGGGGCGACTGCTCGCTGGCGAACACGCTGTTCCGCCGCGACGGCGACAAGATCCAGGCGTTCCTTGTCGACGCCGAGACCAGCGAGATCCATCCCTCCTTGTCCGACGGTCAGCGCGCCTACGACCTCGAGATCCTCGTCGAGAACGTCGCCTTCGGGCTCGCCGACCTCGGGGCGATGCAGGGCCGCGACGACGCGGCAGACGACGCGGTCGAAGCCGCCGAGAGCGTCCGCACGCGCTACGCCGCGGTGTGGGACGAGCTGCACCTCGAACCGATGCTCTCGCCGGACGATCGGCACGCGGTCCGCGGCCGGATCCGGCGGCTTAACGAGCTGGGCTTCGCGGTCGACGAGATCTCGCTCGAACCGAGCGACGGGCGGAACGATGTCGTACGGCTCAAGGTCGCCGTGGCAAACCGGCGCTTCCACGCCCGAGAGCTCGAACGCCTCACGTCGATCAAGGCGCTCGAGGGTCAGGCGCGCCTCCTGCTCAACGACCTCCGTGAGTACCAAGCCTGGCTGGAGCATGAGATGCGCCGTCAGGTCGGCGACGAGGAGGCGGCGGCGCGCTGGCTCGAGGACGTCCTCCAGCCGACCCTGGCCGAGCTCGCGCCGGCGATCGGGCCTGGGCGCGACCCGATCCAGGCCTACTGCGATGTGCTCGAGGAGAAATGGTTGCTGAGCGAGGCCGCCGGATACGACGTCGGACTCGAGGCATCGATCCGGAAATACCTCCATCTCGGTGCCCCCGCCCCGGAAGGCGACGGACCCACGCCGACATCGTCGGTGGCCCTCGACATCGACTGGTCGGGCGCGTGGGAGACGGTGCCGGACGAGGGGCCCGAGGACAAGCCCGCCTGACGGCGGACCGAACGGAGAGATCTACCAGCGTTCCTCGTGGACGAGCTCGGCGAGGGGTCGCCGACCGCCCTTCTTGAGAGGACGTGACATGTCGGCGGGATTCGCCGGATAACCGAACGAGAGCAGGAACTCGCAGTGATGATCTTCCGGGTAGCCGAGGAGGTCGCGGGCGAGATCGTGGCGGTACACCGTCGCGAGCACGCTGCCGATCCCGAGTTCCCAGGCCGCCAGCATCATCGAGTCAGCCGCCTGGCCAAGGTCGAACATGACCGACAACGGCGCGTCTGTCCGTTGGGGATCCGGAGTCACCAGGCCGATGCCAGCGGCTGCGTCGGCCAGGTGGCCCGCCCACCGCCCGACCGCCGCGAGCTCGCGCAGATGCGCCCGGTCCCGACAGACGATGAAGGCCCAGCGCTGCGAGTTCTTCGAGCTGTTGGCCCGCCGGCCCGCCCGAAGGATTCGATCGAGGTGCTCGTCGGCGAGTGGCCGGTCGGCGAACCGGCGGATCACCCGGCGCGACCGGATCGCATCCCAGACACCGCCGCCCTCGGCCGGCACGTCAGCCAAGCCCTGGCTCGTCGGCGGTCACCGGCACATCGCTAGAGCTCTCAGGCAGGCGGGTCGTTGCGCCCGGCAGCGCGACCCTGGCCAGGCCCCGGAACCCGCCCGGGGTGGCGTCCACGGCCGCGAACTGGGCCTCGGCATCGAGCAGGCGTTCCACGTGCGTGGCAGCGGCGATCGCGGCGGCCTCGTCGGGCGGCAGCGGTCCACCCAGGGTCCTGGCCAGGAAGCGCGCCACCGTCGATCGGTAGCCTGCGTCCTCGTACAGCCATGAGTGGTGGCCTCCGTCGACGACGAGCGTCTCGACCGGAGCCGCCTCGGGGTCACCGGCCCGCGCCCGGCGGGCCGCAGCCGCCAGCCGGCGGAGATGACTGAACGGGACGACCTGGTCGAGGTTCCCGTGGGCCAGCAGGACCGGGCCGCGATACCTGGCGATCGCCGCGGTGGCACTCACGTCGCCGACGACGTGCCTGCGCGGCTTGAGGTAGACGCGCGTGGTCAACCAGGCGAGGGGATAGGCGATCGGATCTGGGATCGGCAGGCGCGCGAGCCGGAAGGTCTGGCGCGTCAGGCGGTACGGGTCGGCCGGACCGGACGTTGCGACGATCGCCGAGATGCGCGGCTCGGCGGCCGCCGCCAGGATCGCTCCGATCGCACCCATCGAGTGGCCCGAGACGGCCGCCTCGGTCACCTCGTGCCGGGCGACCAGGGCACGATACGCAGCCAGCGCGTCGAGGCCGAACTCGCCGGCGCTCATCGGGAGGGATTCCGGTGGATTCGCCCCGTGCGCCCGGACGTCGATCGTGAGGCAATGGAAGCCGGCCGCGTGGAGGAAGAGCGCCATCGGCAGCGTTCGATCGCGCGCCGATTCCCAACCATGGACGAGCGCGACGCCCGGCCCTGGGGCACCGCCACGCGCCGGGATGAACCAGCCTGGCAGCTCGAGGTCGCCAGACGGGACGCGGACCGGCTCGAACGGCAGACCGAGTGCGCTGGGATCGATGAGAGGCGGGTTGCGCCTGGGATATCCGGCGCGTGCCCGATAGGCGAGCGCGAACCGGTACGCCAGGCCGACTTGGGCGGCGGCCACCGCCGCTGCGACCCCGGCCCGCGTGACGACTCCCACGCCGCAAGGGGACGGCACGACCCGTCATCCTGTCAAGCCGCCCGGGCACGACGGATGCCGCCGGTACACTGCGGACCATGGCGAAGCGCGATCCGCACGTGGTCCTGGGCGTCGAGCGCGGCGCCGACCCGACCAGGATCAAGGCCGCATGGCGCCGGCTGGCACGCGCCAACCACCCCGACCTGACTGGCGACGACCCGGCCGCCTCGCAGATCGCCACCCGCCGGATGGCGGAGATCAACGAGGCCTACGCCGCGCTCATCCGCCAAGGCGCCCGGGATCGAGCGGCGGCGGCACCCGCCGACCTGGGTGGCGACGGCCGGCGCAGGCGAGGTGGCCCGCCGGCGCCGCGACCGACCCGGCCGGTGACGGGTCGCGTGGACACCACCGCCACGTATCAGCCCCGCAACCAGACCACGCAGGGGAACGGGACCGGGAGCTCGTCGGGCCGCCGGACGACGCTCAGCGGCCATCCGCCGCTTCGCGGCGAGCGGGTCCGTCAGGAGGCGCCCCGCGCATCGACGCCGACCGGGCCACTCGAGCGCGACCGTCTCCGCAACTTCCGACGACCCAGGCCGCCTCGTCTCGACGCGGCACGCCGCCAGACCATCGATTTCGGCAAGTTCCACGGGCATACGCTCGGGGAGATCGCTGCGTTCGAGCCGTCCTACATCGACTGGGTGGCGGGAACGGTCACGCGCGATCCGGAGTTGATGGCCGCGGCGCGAGTCGTGCAAGCCGACCTCGACGAGCGGGGCGTCGCCCGTCGCGCTCATCCCACTCCGGCCCGCCCGTCACGCTCGGCCTGACCGTCTGATCCGCCTGACCCGCCGTTCAGGGCACCGGCCCGGAAATGCGGGATCGCCCCCCGGATACCCGGAGGGCGACCGACGAAGGCGTGAGCGATCAGTGCTGCCGTCCCATCGACCTTACGGGCCTGATGGCCGAATGATCCGGTTACTCGGCTCGTGATCTGGGCCCGGGATCCCTCTCTCGAACCTCCTCGAGTGAGCGTCCGTTCCCTGATCCGTGACCGACGCCCCAGGTGCTGTCCCCGGTTCAATCGCGGGTCGGCTTGATCCGTACGTTAGGGCCGGCATCTCCCGATGGGCAATGGCACCCTGGTCCCGATACGGGCGCGGCGATGGTCGGGCGCGCGGGTGCACCATCGCTGGGACGGCCGTACCAGGTGCGGGAAGGCACCGGCCGGGTCCGGGCCGTACCCTTCGGGCATGACCACCTGGTCCGAGACCCGGCGTCCGCCCGCGCTCGTGATGGCAGTGGCGCTGTCGCTCGGCGCCCTGGTCGCCGCCTGCTCGAGCGGTCCCGCGCAGTCCTTCGACCCGACCGGTCCGTGCACCACTGACGGCTCCGCGCCGGGCGCCTACCCAGACCTCGAGGCGAGGATCCCGACGACGTACGAGGGACAGGGACCAGGCCAGCTGGACTCCGGCCGGCACTGCACGCCCGAGAACCTCGGTTCGCTCGTCGCGGCCGGGATCGACGAAGTCCGCTACGCCGGAGGGACCTGGGACTTCGGCGGCGATCGGGCAGCCGCCTTGGCCGTGTTCCAGGCCGATGGCCTCACGGCCGATCTCATTGCCGACTTCTATGCTCGGAGCGCCCGGGCCGCCGACCGCACGACGGTGACGGGCGAATCGACCCCGACCGTGGCCGGCCGCCCGGGCCATCGACTCGACACGATGACCGGGTCGCGCACCCAGACGATCGTCGTGTGGCCGAGCGCCGATGCCGACATCGTCGACGTCGTCATCACCAACGACCTGCCCGATCCGAAGATCCAGGCGGCGGTCGATGCCTTCGGCGGTCGTTGATCGGGCGACCCGGTGCTAGAGTCGCCCGCATGAGCGACCGCCGCACGGACTGGGACTGGGAGCGGGAGCGCCTCGAGCCCGCCCTCCGCCGCGCCCCCGAGCGCAAGCCCGCGTTCTCCACGATCAGCGACATGCCGATCGAGCGCCTCTACGGACCCTGGTCGCTGCGCGATGACGCCGAGGGACGGATCGGCTTCCCCGGCGAACCGCCGTTCACGCGCGGCATCCATCCGACCGGCTATCGCAGCCGCCTCTGGACGATGCGCATGTTCGCGGGCTTCGGGTCGGCCGAGGATACGAACGCACGCTTCCACCAGCTCCTGGCCGCCGGCCAGACCGGCCTCTCGATCGCCTACGACATGCCGACGTTGTACGGCTACGACACCGACGATCCCGAGGCCGAGGGTGAGTTCGGGACATGTGGGGTGGGTGTCAGCAGCCTGGCCGACATGGAGGTCCTGCTCGCTGGGCTGCCGCTCGAGCGTGTCTCGACATCGATGACGATCAACTCGCCGGCGGCGCCGATCTGGGCAATGTACATCGTGGCCGCCGAGAAGGCCGGCGTGCCGCGTGACCGACTGGAAGGCACGCTCCAGAACGACATCCTCAAGGAGTTCATCGCCCAGAAGGAGTTCCTCTTCCCGCCCGAGCCGTCGATGCGCCTCGTGACCGACACGATCGAGTTCGGGACGCGCGAGCTGCCGAAGTGGAACACCGTTTCGATCAGCGGCTACCATATTCGCGAAGCTGGCTCGACCGCAGTTCAGGAACTCGCCTTCACCCTTGCAGACGGCCGACACTACGTTGAACAATGCCTCGACCGCGCGATGGACATTGACGAGTTCGCGCCGCGGCTAAGCTTCTTTTTCGACGCGCACAATGACCTGTTTGAGGAAGTCGCAAAATACCGCGCCGCCCGTTCGCTGTGGGCCGAATTAAT
>JBIOWA010000135.1:0-10037 GCA_044868045.1 Candidatus Limnocylindrales bacterium | reverse complement strand
GGGTGTGGCCCTGCACCGGCGGGACTTCGACCGGCGACGGCAGGTAAGAGACGATGGCGTCTAGGAGCGGCTGGATGGCCTTGTTCTTGAAGGCGCTGCCGCAGAGCACCGGAACCCCCGCGCCGTCGAGTGTGGCCCGCCGGATGGCCCGGCGGAGCTCCTCGACGGTCGGCTCCTGCTCGTGGACGAACTTGTCCATGAGCTCCTCGTCGTGATCGGCGAGCTTCTCGAACAGCTCGTGGTGGGCCTCGTTGGCCGCATCCCGGTACTCATCGGGGATCTCGGCGGTCTCCCACTCCTCGCCCATCTCCCTGATCCACCGGTGGGCCTTCATCTCGACCAGGTCGATGACGCCGATGAACCCGGCCTCGCTCCCCCACGGGAGCTGGACGACGAGGGGGTTCGCGTGCAACCGATCCACCATCATCCGGACCGTGCGGCCGAAGTCGGCGCCGGTCCGATCCATCTTGTTCACGAAGCAGATGCGCGGCACGCCGTACCTGTCGGCCTGGCGCCACACCGTCTCGGTCTGGGGCTCCACGCCGGCCACGGCGTCGAACACGGCGATGGCACCGTCGAGCACGCGAAGCGACCGCTCCACCTCGACGGTGAAGTCGACGTGGCCGGGGGTGTCGATGATGTTGATCCAGTGGCCCTTCCAATTGGTCGTGGTGGCCGCGGACGTGATGGTGATGCCGCGCTCGCGCTCCTGGACCATCCAGTCCATCTGGGCCGTGCCCTCGTGGACCTCGCCGAGCTTGTAGGCCTTGCCGGTGTAGTAGAGGATCCGCTCGGTCGTGGTGGTCTTGCCGGCGTCGATGTGCGCCATGATCCCGATGTTCCGCGTCCGGGCGAGCGGATATTCCCGGAGCACGAGGTCCTTGCCGGACCCTCCGGGCTGGCGTGCCTTGACGTCCTGTGCCGCTTCGACCACGTCGATCCTCTCCGCGGAGGTGGCCACTAGCCCACCCCCTCGATCATCGCCGGGCTCCCGAGCCCGGCACGAGCGTTTGCTTCGATCACCATCGGTAATGCGCGAACGCCTTGTTCGCCTCGGCCATCTTGTGCATGTCTTCGCGCCGCTTGACCGATGCCCCCTGGCCCTGGGAGGCGTCCATGATCTCCCCCACCAATCGGTCGGACATTGAGTGTTCCTTACGGGCGCGGGAGTAATTCACCAACCAGCGAAGCGCAAGCGTGGTGCCCCTGGTCGGCCGAACCTCCACCGGCACCTGGTAGTTCGCCCCGCCGACCCGCCGGGACCGAACCTCGAGCATGGGACGGACGTTCTCCACCGCCCGTTTCAGCGTGATGACCGGGTCGTTGGCCGTCCGCTCCGAGATGACCTCGAGCGACTTGTACACGGTCCGTTCCGCCAGCGACTTCTTGCCGTCGTACAGGACCTTGCTGATGAGCTGGGTCACCAAGGGGTTCTGGTAGACGGGATCGGGCTCGACCTCCCTGCGTACGGCAGGGCCCTTGCGCGGCATCGCTACGCGCCCACCCTCTTGGCCCCGTACCGGGATCGCGCCTTCTTGCGGTCCCGGACGCCGGCGGTGTCCAGGGTTCCCCGGATGATCTTGTACCGAACCCCCGGCAAGTCCTTCACCCGGCCGCCCCGAACCAGGACGATGGAGTGCTCCTGGAGGTTGTGGCCGATGCCCGGGATGTAGGCGGTGACCTCGACCCCGGTCGTCAGGCGGACCCGGGCGACCTTTCGAAGGGCCGAGTTGGGCTTCTTCGGGGTGGTCGTGTAGACACGCGTGCACACGCCGCGGCGCTGCGGAGAGCCCTTGAGTGCAGGGCTCTTCGTCTTGCCCCGTGGGCGCTCGCGCCCTTCTCGGACCAGTTGCTGGATCGTGGGCATGTCGCTCTCGTATTCACTCTCGCCTTGGTCTCCATGGGGGGTCCAACGAAAAGCCGGACCCGCGGGCCCGGCTTCCAGGGACTCGCCTCGGGCACAATTGTCCCTTCGGGGTCCCCCCTGAAAGCTCGCATGGATACCGGACCCGCCCGCCGGGTCCGGTGTGCAGTCACTAAGGCTACTAGGCACGAAAGGGGGCCGTCAACGCGCAGCCCTCAACAAGCCATCCTTCGTCTCGCCGAGATCGCCACCCCGGCGAAGCGCCTGTCGCCTGTACATCCTACAGCACGTCGACTACTTGGCCCGCGTCTCTTCGCGGCGTCGCTCCCCCACCCAGGGACGCGGCCAGCACGAGGCCGATGAGCGCGACGCCCTCCCCGGTCAGCAGCCCGGCCACGGCTCGGGCCGTGGCCGAGCCGTCCGTAAGGACGATGGCCAGCACCGCGGCCGCCAAGGCCACAACCCAGGCAAGCAGCCCGAGGCCCGTCGAGCCTCGAGCGATCAATAGCTGATACAGCACGATGGAACCGGTGGCCAGGAGGACGCCGACGGTTGCACCCGCCGCCAGCCACCACGGGGGCCGGAACGCCGCTCCGAACAGCACGGCGACCAGCGGGCCGCCGACGGCAGCAGCGACCCCGCCGATCACCACGGCGACCGATACGGTCCCGAGCGCGATCTTCGCGGCAACCGCTCGCGCTTCCCGCCGACGATCAGAGCTCTCCAGTCGCATAAACACCGGCAACAGCCGGGACAGGACCCCCCCGAATGCGAAGAGGAGGGGGACGCGGACGGCCGTCGCGGTGACGAAGAAGACGGAGACCTCCTCGGGCACGGCGTGCAGGAAGGCAAGCAGGAGCGGCCCGCCCGCGAGCAGGAGCTGAGTGATCGCGTTGGCCGCCGTCGTCAAGGCCAGGAACCTTGCGGTGCGGGGTGGTTCCGCGGGCAGCGTTGCAACGTCGCGAGGCTGTCGGGGGGTCCTCCTGAGCCTCACCCACCAGCCGGCGGCCGCGAACGCCCCGACCGGCATGATCCACGCGAACGCGCGCACGCTCGGCGCGACGCCGGTCACGACGGCGGCGAGCGCCGCCCGGACTGTCGATTCGGAGGCGGTCACGACGCCATAGGCCTTGAACCGCTCGGTTCCGGCAAGCGTACCGCGGACGATCAGGAACGCGCCGTAGCTGAGCACCAGCGCACCGGTCACTAGCGCCAGGTCGTCGAGCCCGTGGAACAACTCGTCGCGAAGGAGCCAGCACACACTCGACGCAACGATCGCGACCAGCGCAAGCCATCCCCAGAGCCTTGGGAACGAGACACGGGGCGATCGCATGCCAGCGGCGTGAGACAGGATCGATTCCCGGGCGATGTGAGTCTCGATCGGGAGCAAAACCACACTGACGACGAGATATTGGATCGTCCACAGTGCGCCGATCGGCGCGTACCCGACGCCTCCGAGCGCCCGAGTGCCCAGGGCCTGGAACAGGTAGGCGCCCAATGCGGCGATGGCAACGCCCACGAACATCCACGGGGTCCCCCTGGCACCCAGGCCGAGCGACAACCGGCGGAGAACGCCGATGGCAACCTCCTCCTGGTTCCACCGCAGGTCTGGGCCCTCCGACACGCGTCACCGCTCCCTCTCCGCATCCCGGTGCTACCGGATTCACGGATCGCTCATCGACGGTCGGCAAACGGATGCTGAAGCGTAGCCGCGTCCGTCCGGTGCCGACTATCGCCCCACGACGCTCCTGGCCGCCGACGTGTGGGCCTGCGGGGATGCCGTACCTTCTTGGAGGCCTCGAACGAGGTGACGTCAGAAGTGAGCAGGGGTCCCCGTGTGCCAGACGTGAGCGTGATCGTTCCGACGCGAGACCGGCGTGCGCGCCTCGGTCTGACACTGCAGTCCGTGCTGTGGCAGCGGGGCGTCGACCTCGAGATCGTCGTGGTGGACGACGGCTCTTTGGACCGGACGGCCGAGATGGTCTCCCGGATGCGCGATCCGAGGATCCGACTGGTCCGCAACGCGGTTCCCCTCGGCGAGGGCGGTGCTCGGAACCGCGGGGTCGAGCACGCTTCTGCACCATGGATCGCCTTCCTCGACGATGACGACCTGTGGGCGCCCGACAAACTGCGGCGGCAACTCGACGCCGTGAGCCGCGCCGGCAGAGGCTGGGTCTACGCGGGCGATGTTCTGATCGACGACGATCTCGAGATCCTGTACGGGGCCCGCCCGCCGTCTCCCAGACAGGTCGTTCGCGACTTGATGCGCCACAATGCTGTCCCGGCCGGCGCCTCCAACGTTCTCGTAGACACCGCCCTCTTGGCTCGGGTCGGCCCCTTCGATCCTAAGCTGCATCGGACGACAGACTGGGACATGTGGCTGCGACTGGCTCGGGTTGGCCCACCGACGTGGGTACCCCTCCCGCTGGTAGCGAACTGCGCTCACCCGGCGAGCATCTCGCGAGACATGGAGATGCTCTTCGCGGAACTCCCGCTGATCGCCGAACGTCACGGGGTCCGCGTAGACCGGGCGCGTCACTTCAGATGGGCCGCCTGGAACTCGCTGCTCGAACAACGGCGAACCCAGGCGTTGCGGTACTACGTGCAGGCGATCGCCGCAGGTGACGCCGTATCGATTGTTCGTGCTCTCTTCGCCTTCGTCCTCCCCGGGTACGCCCAGCGTCGGGCGGCCGCGTCGCCGGGGGCCGCCGAACGAGATCCTTGGCTCCGCCAGGCTCGTACCTGGCTGGATGCGTTGTCCGCTCTCCCGCACGATCGCGAGCTTCCACCTACCGATCCTCCTTCGCCATGACCAGACGCGAGGGAACGGGCATCGCGCCGAGCGTCTCCGTGGTGATCCCGACACACGATCGACGCGATCTCGCGATACACGCGATCCGCTCCGTCCTACGTCAGCGTGACGTCGATCTCGAGGTCATCGTGGTGGATGACGGGTCTCGGGACGGGACGGGCGACGTTATCCGATCGCTGTCGGATCCGGCCGTTCGGGTCCTGCGAAACGATCGTCCGTCCGGCGTCGCGACCGCGAGGAACACCGGGATCGAAGCCGCCAGAGGTGAATGGATTGCGCTGCTTGACGACGACGACCTGTGGGCCCCGGACAAGGTGAAAGCCCAGCTGGAAGCCGCTCGTGATGCCGGAAGGGACTGGGTCTACGCCGGAGCGGTGGAGATCGACGACGAGGGGCGGTACCTGGGCGGCGATCCGCCGCCCTCACCGGACGCGCTTATAAGCGTACTCACGAAGCGCAATCTCATGCCCGCCGGGTGCTCGAACGTCATGGTCAAGTCCGAACTCATGTCGCGAGCCGGCGGGTTCGAACCGACGCTTCGTCACCTCGCCGACTGGGATCTGTGGCTCCGGCTCGCCAGGTACGGCCCCCCCGCCTACGTGCCGCAGCCGCTGGTCGCGTACCGTGTCCACGACGCGCAGGCGTCGATGGACACGAGCGACATGCTCGAGGAGGCCCGGGCGCTGCACGCCCGCCACGGCGCTGACCATGTCAGCGTCCTCCGGTGGTTCGCGTGGTCCTGTCTCCGCCAGGGGCGGCGCTGGGATGCGCTCCGGGCTTACGGCCAAGCGGTCCGCGCGGGAGACCTCCTCTCGATCGGCCGGGCGCTGGTCGTCATCGCCGCTCCGAGAACGACGACGCTTCGGCGGCGTCGCGCGACGCCGGAGTCCGCCACATGGCGCCAGCGGGCGCAGGAGTGGTTACCGAGCGTCGCGTCGTGAGGAGGGTGGTCAGGCGGGGGCTGCGCTCCGCTCGGATCCGCACAGCCGCTCTCCGCGCGACTGCCGCCGCCGGACGTGGCCTGATCTTGGTCTACCACCGCGTCACGTACGGCAGGGAGATAGGTGGCGGGATCATCCCGGAGGTGCCCGCGCAGGTCTTTCGTCAGCAGATCCGCGCCCTGTTCGAGATCGGCGAGGTCGTGACGCTGGCGGAACTACTCCGTGGACGGCGCAGCCGTCGCCGACCACGGTTCGCCATCACGTTGGACGACGACTACCTCAGCCATCACGACGTCGTGTTGCCCGCCCTCCGGGCACTCGGCGTGACCGCGACGTTCTTCCTCTGCGGCCGATCCCTCAACGGCATGGGGCCGACCTGGTTCGAGGTCCTCGACCAGCTGATCCGACGCGAGGGCCTCGAAGGGGCTTGTCGCCGCATCGGCGTCCGCACGCCATCGATCGAAGAACTCGCGGTCGCGTGCGAGGGCAGCGAGGCCTTGCGGGACGCGGTGATGTCGCAACGAGATGCGGCCGAAGAGGCGAACGATCGGCTGGAGGGAACGCATATCGCGGCCCTCGCTGAGGCCGGCATGGCTGTGGGGTTCCACACGCTCAGGCACTTGGTGCTGCCCGCGTTGGGCGACGAACCGCTGAGGCGAGAGATGGTCGAGGGGCGCGACGCCCTCGCGGCCCTGTCGTCCCAGCCGATCTCCCTCTTCGCGTACCCGCACGGAAAGGCGGATGTGCGGACGGCTCGGGCCGTTCGCGATGCAGGCTACCGAGCGGCCGTGACGGGCCGGCCGGGGCCCACCAGCCGGCGGAGCAACCCCTTCCTGCTTCGGCGTTGGGAGCCGGGGCCTCTGGGAACGGACGCGTTCCTGGCCGGGATCGCCGCGAAGCTGATCCGCCCCTAGCTCACAGCTCGCGGACCGGGTGGGCACCCCCGTCCGGGTCCTGCGTGACGACCTCGAGTCGATCGCCCGCGTAGGGATACGTATTGAGGATGTATCGCCGGTAGAAGATCGCTGCCGTATCGAGGAGGATCCGCAAAGCCGTCGCCGGAACGACCTGACTGGAGAAGCGGTAGTTGATGCGTACGGGCGCCTCGAACACCTTCCTGTATCCGAGGAGACGGGCGATCACCAGCAGCTCCAGGTCGAAGGCGTAGCGCTTCTCGAGCATGCGAGGAAGGACCGCCGTGAGCACCTCGCGGCGGATGACCTTGAAGCCGGTCTGCGTGTCCCGGACATCGATCAGGAACAGCGCTCGGGCGACCTTGTGGTAGACCCAGCTCATCACTCGTCGCACGATCGGGTACTTGACCACGGACATCGGATGCCGCTTTGAGCCGAGCACGATGTCGAGGTGGTACAGCTTCATCAACGACAGGAACGGACCGATGGCTTCGGGATCGATGTCGCCGTCCGAGTCGATGTACCCCACATACTGGCCACGTGCCTCGCTGAGCCCGACTCGGAGCGCGTGGCCCTTGCCCCATCCCTTCGGGTAATGGAACACGCGAACGGACGGCGACGTGAACTCACGGGCGATCCGGACGGTATCGTCCGTGCTCCCGTCGGAGACGACGATGACCTCGAACGAGGCGACCGGCTCCAGCCGTTCGATCAACTCCCGGAGGAACCCACGCACGGCCGGAGCCGCGTTCCTGCACGGAAGGATCACGGACAACTCGACGTCGGTCGCCTCGTGGGATACGGGGGTGGCGACCTCCTCGTATTGATGCAACAGGCTGAGCGGCGGAGACCATCGACAGATGGCGCGCGCGCCCTGGTACTGGAACAGGGATGCGATCGTCGCGACACCGACCATGACCCAGGCGAGGGCCTCAGGTGAGGGCGGGACCACGGCGGCCAGCACCACCGAGACGCCGACCAGGACATAGTTGGACGCGTGCGACCGCGATCTGACCGTCTTGTGGAACAGGGACAGCTGCCAGACGATCGCGAGCAGACCCGCGAAGGCGGCGAGCGATGGGAGCTCTTCCGCCGAGCCGCGGAACGCACCGCCGAGGATGGCCGACGCGAGCTGAGTTCGGAACGCGGTCATCCCCACCCATGCAGCGAGGAGGGCGGCACCCGACAGAGCGAGCGATCGCCGGAGCCATCGGAACGGGTCGATCACCTGCAGCGCGCCGAGCCTCGGCATCACGAACAGAGCCGCGACCGCCGGAACGAACATCACGGTCCGCGCGAGGATAGCGGCTCCGACGTATCGACCGGCGGCTAGGTCTCCGAGGTGCTGCTGAGCGAGGAGCACGTCAACGGTCGAGAGCAGCGCGATCCCCAGGGTCGCCACGACGACCCCCTGGAAGGACCCTCCGAGAAAGAACCGGCCCGAGGCGGACGCGCGGTCGCCGAGTGACCCGGCGCCGCTGCGCCAGACGCCGAGGACCACGGCAAGCACCTCGGCGGTGGCGAGCGCAACCAGCACCGCTGCGAACGGATCGAGGCCCACCGCAAACAGAGCAGTGCCGATAGCGGGACGGGCGACCGCGGTCGCGAGCGCGAGCCGCCCGACCGTGCGAGGACCAGCGGCCGCGTACACGTAGCCGAGCGGAACCGAAGCGAGCAACGAGAGCGCGACCGCCAGCCACAGCAGCGTCGAGAGCGCGAGTGACACATCGGCGAGCCGGGCAACGCCGACGACCGCGAGCAGGACCAGGCCCATCCACGCCAGCGCGAACGGCGCGAGCCTTCGCAGCGACGACGAAAGGCCCGGAGTGCCGACGAGGTCATCAGCGAGGCCTTCCCCGGGCCAGACGCCCGTCGCGACCGCGGCCGTGACGGCGCTGGCCGGCGCTACGAGAAGGACGAACGAACAGACGATCGTGGCCAGGGCGCCGAAGCGTCCCGGCACGACCGAATGCGCTCCGACGACCAGCAGGGTGAACGCCGAGCCGTAGAGCGGAAGCGCGTGCACAAGAAGCGGCGAGGTCGCGCGGACGAATTCCTCGAAGGACATGCGATCGGTGGACCGCACGTCCGTCGGGGCAGGCCGCTCGGTGGGTCGAGACTGCATATGGGACCACGATTATGATGGCCAGGCCCTTGAGGCAGCGCCACACGAAGGGAGGTTCATGGCGGTACGTGGGCCACTTCCGCGACGCATGCGCCACCGAGGTGGACCGATGAGGCTTCATCGGGCGGCTCGGCGGGGATGAGGACCGACGAGGAGGACGCGTCCACGCCTCTCAGGTCCCGCCGCAAGGACACCGCGAGACGTTGGTTCGACGTCGCCCTCCTCTTGGTCGCTGCGCTCGCGATCGCGGGCTGGCTGTTCCTGAGCGTCGCTCACGCACGCGACAGGTACCACGTGCTGCACGTCCAGGGCGCGTGGATGACCCTGGCTCGGGACGCGGACGAGGGCGTTCTCTATCCGCCACTGTACGACGGCGAACACTACGGCGGCACGCGATGGATGCCCGTCCCGATCCTCCTCAACGCCGGAGCGGCGAAGCTCACCGGCGAGTACCTGACGTCGGGAAAGATCGTCGGACTCGTCTCGACCGCCCTGCTCCTCGCGCTCGTGTTCTCGGAGCTGCGACGCCTCTCTGCGCCGTTCCCGGCGGCAGCGGCGCTGACGGCGTCGATCGTGGCGACCGATACCGGACTGTTCGCCGGGACGACCGTCGGAGGCGACGTCGTGCCGGTGGTCCTTCAGATCGGTGCGCTGATGATCGCGAGGTCGGGCACACGACGCTCGCTCGCGGCCGCGGGTGCGCTTGCCGCGCTTGCGTTCGCGAGCAAGACGACTGGGGTGTGGGCGGCCCTGGCGATCCTGACGTGGTTGGCCCTCGCGCGTCGCTGGCGGGACGTCGCCCTGTTCGGCGGGACGTTCGCCCTCGGCGTCGGGGTGCTCTTCGCCATCGTGCAGACGGCGAGCCAGGGACGATTCACGGAGAACCTCGCGCTCCTGACGCTCGCGGGCGTGGGTGGCGGTGTCGGCCCGATCCGGGCGCCCAACCAGCTGCTGTACCAGATGTACACGTTCGCTGCGGCCACCTGGCTGCTCATGCCGTTCGCCGTCGCGAGCGTACTCTCCGATGGGCGATGGCGACGCCCCGGGATGTACGATCTCGCGCTCGGGTGGGCCGTCGTGTTGCTCATCGTCACCTACACGGACGTCGGCGCCGGTTTCAACCAGCTCCTCGACACAAGCGTGCTGACGGTGATCGTCGCGGGTCATCTCGCCGGGCGTACGGTCACCACGCCGGTCTCCGCGGTGCCGCTTGGGCTCGTCCTGACGCTCGCGATCGTCTGGGGTGTGGGAAATGGTGTCCTCCTCGTGCAGGGGCCAGACATCAGGGCAACCGTCGAGGGCCGTCAACTCGGATACCCGGTGAAACCGCTGGCGAACATCGTGGGTCCCGGCCAGGAGATCCTGTCGGAGGACCCATACG
>JBIOWA010000134.1:0-5741 GCA_044868045.1 Candidatus Limnocylindrales bacterium | reverse complement strand
GAAGCCGGACGAGCTCGACCCGGTGCGGCGCCGACCAGCCCGCGTCGAGCGCGGCGGCGATCGTGTCGAGATCCAAACCGGCGGCGATCCCGACCGCCGCCCCGGCTGCCGCGTTGTGGACCGACAGTCGACCGAGCGTCGGGATCGTGACGGCCCGCGAGCCCGCCGGTGTACTCAACCGGAAGCGCATGCCAGCCACACCCGCCGAGGTGACCTCGGTCGCGCGGACATCGGCCGTCTCGGCAAACCCGTACCGCATCGCTCGCGCGACGGTCCGCCGATCCATCCGCATCACGATCAGGTCGTCCGCGTTGAGGACGGCCGTGCCGTCCGGCGGCAGGGCCTCGAGCAGCTCACCCTTCGCCCGCTCGACCGCCTCGATCGTGCCGATGCGGGACAGGTGGACCGGCTGCACCGCCGTCACGACCCCGATCGAGGGGCGTGCCATCTCGGCCAGATCGGAGATCTCGCCCGCGACGTACATGCCCATCTCGAGCACGGCGGCGCCGTGTTCCGGACCGAGGCGCAACAATGTCAGCGGCAGCCCGATCTCGTTGTTCTGATTGCCCTCGCTCTTGAGCGTCCGCCACGCCGCGCCGAGGACGGTCGCGACCGCCTCCTTGGTAGATGTCTTGGCGATGCTCCCCGTCACCCCCACCACGAGCGGGTGGAACCGCCGCCGCCAGCCGGCCGCCACGGCACCGAGCGCCGACAGCGCGTCGGCCACCCGAACGATCGTGACGTCACCGAACGTAGCGGGATCGGCGACGTCGCGCGTGACGAGCAGGGCCGCGGCCCCACGCTCCACGGCCTCGGCGAGATAGAGGTGGCCGTCGGTACGTTCACCGGGCAGAGCTACGAACAGTTGGCCTTCCGCAACCGCGCGCGAATCAACCGCGCCGCCGCGTATCGGGCGATCCGACCGCAGGACGGGGCGACCGCCAGTCAGGCGGATCAGCTCGTCGGCGCTCAGAGCGGGTGCGGCGTCGGACGGCGTCGGCGACGACGCATCGACGTCGGTCACGGCGGCCAGTGTCGCATAGGGTCCACTCATCGGTCGGTCACGGGACCGGGGCCGGACGCGCGGTCCGTCAGTAGGTCGGGCGTCGAGATCGCGTTCGTCGCGATGCGGCGGAACAGCTCGAAGGACATGACAGGCATCTCCAGGTGGCCGACCCGAGCGATCCGCGGCGTGCCCTCCTCGATCCGAACCGCGACGACCAGGTCGGGGACGCCTGCTTCGCGGCCGATGTATCCGACGAACGAGTAGTTGAAGAGGTTGTGTTTCCAGTCCTTCTTCTTCGCGTCCCAGATCTGGGCGGTCCCGGTCTTGCCGCCGACGTGATAGCCGGGCACGAGCGTTCGGTCGCGATAGAACGGCACCGTCTCGACGACGTGATCCATCATCCTGATCAACGTCCGCGAGATCTTCGGCGGCATGATCCGGGTGCCGGTCACCACCGCGAGGTCTCGGTCGCCGATCCCTTCGACGACGTGCGGCTGGACCCGCGTACCACCGTTCAGCAACGCCGCGTACGCGGTCGCGAGCTGGATCGGGGTGACCGCCACGCCCTGGCCGAACGACCCGTTCGCGAGGTCGATCTGGCTCCACGGCGAGACATCCGGGTCGCGGACGTAGTTGCTCGCCGACGCCTCGCCCGCGACGTCGATCCCGGTCGGCTGTCCGAACCCGAGGGTTCGCCACGTCTGATAGAGCTTGGCGGAGGACTCGGCGGTGTTGCGGCCCAGGTCGAGCGCGACCTTGGCCGCCACGACGTTGCGCGAGTAGGCGATCCCGTCCTCGAACGTGATCCAGCCCATCCCCCGGTGGTCCGCGTTGTCGATCTTGGTCCGTCCGCGGTCCAGGCGGAGCGTGCCGACGTCCTTGATTTTCGTCGTCCTCGTGACCTTGCCGGACTCGAGGGCCGTGACAGCGGTCATCATCTTGAACACCGATCCGGGCTCGTAGACGTTCGAGACGACCGGATCGATGAAGCGGCTGGGGGTATCGGCGGCGACGGCGCGATAGTCGTTCGCGTCGTACGAGGGATACGTGGCTTCGGCGTAGATCGCCCCGGTGTAGGGATCCATGACCACCGCCGACGCGCTCTTGGCGTCGTCGGCGATCCAGGCGGCCAGGAGCTCCTGCTCGACGGCGAGCTGGAGGCTCGCATCGATCGTCATGCGGATGTCCTCACCGATCGTCCCGGGCGCCTCGACCACGGCGGTCTCCGGTATCGGGCGGCCGCTGACGTCGCGCTGGGCCACCATGAGCCGGGGGATGCCGGCGAGCGTCTCCTGGTAGGCCTGCTCGACGCCGTACTGGCCGCCGTTGTCGCGGTTCACAAACCCGAGCAGGTGCGCGGCCAGCGTCGAGTCCGGGCCGCCGCCGGTCTGGGGATAGACCCGTTCCGGCTCCGATTCGAGGGCAACGTTGAACAGGCGCTTGTCGCGGAGGCCCTGGCGGATGCGTTCCGCGACCGACGGCTCGATGCCCCTTGCGACGATGACGTACGGCTTGCCGGAGTCGAGCTTCTCGCGGAGTTCGTTGATCTCGTCGGGATCCTCGAGCTTCAGGATCTTGACCAGTTGGTCGCCCGTCTCGATCCGATGTGCCGGGTCCTTCGCCAGCTGGTCGGCGGCCGCGACGAGGCGGTCGCGGTCGACGGTCGTCGCGAGGAGGATCGTGCCGGTCCGGTCGTAGATGTCGCCGCGCCGGCTCGGGACCTCGACCCGGAGCGTGGTCTGGGCCGCAGCCTTCGACATCAGCTCGTCGCCGCGCAGGACCTGCCAGTACGCGGTCCGCGCGAACAGGGCCAGCGACCCGATCGCAAAGACCGTCAGCAGGACGAGCAGGCGGCGGCGGGAATCGGTCCGACCCAGCATCGGTCGTCGGTTCGCGCGATCAGCGGGCCGGCAGGATCACGGGCTCGCCCAGCTGCCCGAGCCCGACGTCGAGCGCCATCTTGCGGACCGCGGGCTCGCGGCCGAGCCGACTCAAGTCGGAGTTGATCTCCTGGAGCCGGGCATCCAACCGCTCGCGTTCGACCTGGAGCCGACCGATGTCGTAGCTCGTGGCGGATACGCGGACCTCCTGGGCAAGCGAGAAGAACGCCAGCATGAACGCGACGACGATCGCGCCCAGGACGATGCCGGGTCGCCCGGTCGCCGTTCGCCGCGCGCGGACGGCGGTGCGTGCCCTGCGACGAGGCAGCATCGGCAGCCCCGCCTCGCGCAGCGTGGGCCGGCGGGGTAGCGCGATGGTGCGCGGACGTGCGCCCTCGTAGACGGCCATCGATCAGTCGCCGAGCGCGAATCGGAAGCGCGGCGACCGAGGGTCGACGAACGCGAGCGGATCGGCCGGGGCGACGGAGCCCCAGTCGTCGAGCTCGAACACCGACGCGTCGACGTGTTGAGCCCGCTCGTGCCGTTCGCAGACCTCGTGCTGCCGGCGACCGTAGGCCTTGCGTCGGTGGGACTGGTGTCGCTTGCTCATGGGGGCTCCTCCTTCCGTGCGTGCTGTCGGTGGTCAGGCTGCGAGGCGCTCGGCGGCCCGCAAGCGGACGCTCCGCGCGCGTGGATTGGCCTCGACCTCGGCCGCCGACGGTGTCAGCGACGGGCGGGTGAGGAGGCGCAGTCGGGGATTCCGGCCGCAGACGCAGACCGGCAGCTCGGGCGGGCAGGTGCACCCACGCCGCTCGGCCGCGATGAAGCGCTTGACGATGCGGTCTTCGAGGGAGTGGTAGCTCAGGACGACCAGTCGACCGCCGGGCCGCAAAAGGTCGATCGCGGCGGCCAGCCCCGCCTCGAGCGCCTCGAGCTCCTCGTTGACTGCGATGCGCAGTGCCTGGAAGACGCGGGTGGCCGGATGGGTCCGGCGTCGCTGGCGCGGGTTCGGCGGGGCGACCCGCTCGACGAGCGCGGCGAGCTCCTCGGCCGTGGCGATCGACGCCGTCCGGCGGGCATCGACGATCGCTCGCGCGATGCGGCCGGCCTTCGGCTCCTCGCCGTAGCGCCGGAACAGCGCGGTCAGCTCGGCGACATCGAGCGTCGCGAGAAGCTCCGCCGCGGGCACGCCGCGGCCGGTGTCGAAGCGCATGTCGAGCGGTCCCCCGGCACGAAAGCCGAAGCCGCGGTCAGTGTCGGCCAGCTGGTAGCTCGACAGGCCGAGGTCGAAGAGAGTGCCGTCGACCGCGGCGAACCCGGCCTCGCGCGCGACGCGCGCGAGGTCGCGGAAGTTCGACTGGCGCAGGACCAGTCGATCGCCGAATCGAGGGCGGAGGCGACCGTCCACTCTGGCGATGGCCGCCCCATCGGCGTCGAGACCGAGGAGACGGCCATCAGGGTCGGTCGCCTCCAGGATCCGCTCGGTGTGCCCACCGCCGCCGACCGTGGCATCGATCTGGAGGCTTCCCGGAGCAGGCGCGAGCATCGACATGACCTCCTCTGCCAGCACCGGGATGTGCCCTACCTCCATCTCACCCTCCACCGTCGTCGATCGGATCCCGAGCGGACCCTGGAAGCGCATGTGGTGCGAGCTAGATCCCAAGGCCCTGGAAGGCCTCGGCCAGCTCGTCGGGGTCCTCGAGACCCTGGGCGTATGTCGCCCAAGTCGCGGGGACCCAGATCTCGGCGTGGTCGCGCGAACCGACGACCACTGCCTCATTCCGAAGGTCGATGTGCTCGCGCAGGTACGCCGGCAGCAGGATCCGGCCCTGTCGATCGAGCTCGACCTCGGCGGCGCCCGCGAAGATCAGTCGCTGGAAGCGCCGCGCGTTCTGGTCGGTGATGGGTAGCGCCGCGACCTTCGCCGCGAGCGCGTCCCAGCCCTGCTGCGGATGGATCGCCAGGCAGGCATCGAGCCAGCGCGACACGACCGCACCCGCTCCGAGCTGGACGCGGAACTTGGCCGGGACGGCGATGCGTCCCTTGTCGTCCACCGTGTGCCGGTACTCGCCGGTGAACACCCGTGGGGGCTCCTTGGACTGCCTTGGCCTGGTCTGTTGGGTTCAGGGCTGCCGGCCTGTGTCAGCCGGCCTTGGTCCCCACTTCCCACCACTTTGGACCACTTCGGCGCATCGTAGGGCCAGATTCGGCCCGCGTCAATGTAGAAAATTGCGATTGCGGTATGCGTGCCCGTTCCCGACTGACGGCGGACATGGGAATCTGCCCGTAGCCGGTCACGAACCTGCCCGGCCGTGGCCACCCGAACTGCCCATCCGGCCGAGCTCGCAGGCTGTTCGCATCACACCGTGGCGCTATGTCCGGCTCCGGGCCTCGGGTACGGTCCTGACCGAGCGAGCCACTCGTGACCGCCTGATCGATGGCTTCCTGGCCAAGGTCGAGGAGTGGGTCGAGCGTTCGCACGGCAAGGTCCGGGCCGACATCGTCCACGACAAGCTGCTGGCCCAGGGGTACGAGGGGTCGGAGCGGACGAGTCGGCGAGCGGTCGCTCGTGCCAAGCGTGCCTATGCCGCCGGCCACCGGCGCGTCTATCGGCCGTGGATCCCGGAACCCGGCATGTGGCTCCAGTTCGACTGGGGCCACGGACCCCGGATCGACGGCCGAGTCACGCTCCTCTGGTGCGCCTGGCTCGCCTGGAGCCGGTTCCGCGTCGTCATCCCGACCCACGATCGGACGCTGCCGACCGTCATCGCCTGCCTCGACGAGACGCTCCGCCGGTTCGGTGGCGCACCGACCTACGCCCTCACCGACAACGAGTGGACGGTCACCATCGACCG
>JBIOWA010000133.1:0-20694 GCA_044868045.1 Candidatus Limnocylindrales bacterium | reverse complement strand
TTCCGACGGCATCGCCGGTGCTCTCGATCCTCATCGCCGCGATCGCCGTCACGTTTCTGGCGATCGCGTATGCGGCGCTGATCGCGGTGATGCCGCGCGCCGGCGGCGACTACGTCTGGCAGACTCGTGTGCTCGACGGGCTGCCGGGCATCGTCACCGGTGCGATCACGGGCGGGGTCGCGACCTACCTCGTCGCGAATGCGTTCGGCCTCGATCCGACGATCGCCCTGGTGGCGGGCGTGGTCGGCGTCGTTGCCGGCGGGGTCATCGGCAGCCTGCGAGGCGGCATCGGGTTCGTGCTCGCCGCCACCGGCTGGTGGTTCATCCTCGCCTTGTGGGCGCCGATCTACGGCGCGATCCTCAAGATCGAATTCTTCCAGCCGCTGGCCGCTCTGCTCGGCCTGAGTGGTGGCGTCGATTTCTTCGGCTCCGACAACGGGACGCTGGTCGTCTCGCTCATCGTCATCGCGCTGACGTCGGGTCTCGTCGCCCTCGGGATGGCCGGCTACGCCAGGATCCAGCGCTGGTGCCTGTACCTCGGGCTCATCGGCTTCGCGATCATGGTGATCCTGATGCTGGTCTCGTCCCAGGACCAGTTCAAGGCCGCGTTCGACACCGCCAACCAGCGGATGTTCGATGTGGCCGGAGCCTACGACAAGACCATCGCCGACGCCGCGGCGAACGACGCCTTCGAAGGTTCTCTCGAACCGCTTGCGATGGGTGCGGACCTGACGGCGACGGTCGGGGCCGCGGTCGTGATGCTGCCGTTCATGCTGTTCTGGATCCTGTACCCGAACTGGGGCTCGACGCTCTACGGCGAGGTCCGCGGTTCAGGCGACTTCCGCAAGGTCCTCAACGGGATGCTCGGCGGGATCTGGGTCACCGCGGTCCTTGCGATCGTGTTCGTGCTACTGGCTGCCAAGACGTTCGGCTGGCTGTTCTTCAACGCCACCAATGTCAACTTCATCAACTGGTTCTACGGCTACACGACGACGGATCCGACGGTCCCGATCTGGAGCTACCCGCCGCTCCTCGCCTCGTACCTTATCGATAGTCCGATCTTCCAGATCGCGATGGTCGTCCTGTTCGGGGCGTGGTTCCTCGGCTGGTCGGGGACGCTGTTCCTGTCGTCGACCCGGATGATCTTCGCGGCGGCGTTCGACCGGATCCTGCCGGAACGTGCGGCCCAGGTGTCCGAGGGCCGAGGGGTCCCGATCACCGCCCTGCTGTTCATCATGCTCCCGGCGATCGTCGTGAGCGTGCTCTACTCGTTCTCAGCGGACTTCCGGGCGCTGACGCTGGACGCCACGCTCGTGATCGCCGTCACGTTCCTTGGGAGCACGATCGCCGCCACGATCCTGCCGTGGTGGAAGCCGCAGCTCTTCGACAACTCGCCGATCGCGCGGCTCAAGATCCCGATCACCATCGCCAGCTTGATCATCTCGGTGATCCTGGCCTACACGATCTACCTGTGGCTGACCGACGCGCTCTACGGCATCGGCGTCGGCAACACAAAGTCGATCATCTTCCTCGGCGTGCTGTACGGTGCCGCCGCCGTCCTGTACGTCGTTGCCAGGCTGTATCGCCGGTCACAGGGCGTCGACCTCGACGCGATCCACGCGGAGATCCCCGCGGAGTAGTCAGACCACCCCACAAGACATCGAGCGCCCGGACATCGTCCGGGCGCTCTCGAATTCAGCCGCCGAACCACCCCGTCGGGCCCGGTGTCGTGTTCTGCCAGATGTGCTTGGCCTCGCGATATTCGTCGAGGCCGCTCGGGCCAAGCTCACGACCGATCCCGGACCGCTTGAAGCCGCCCCATTCCGCCTGTGGCACATACACGTTGTAGTCGTTGATCCACACGGTGCCGGCGCGCAGCCGGCCGGCGACCCGTTGTGCCCGCGATCCGTCGGCGGTCCAGACCGCCCCGGCAAGCCCGTAGTCGGTGTCGTTGGCGAGCTCGATCGCCTCGTCCTCGGTCGTGAACCGTTCGATCGTCAGGACCGGCCCGAAGACCTCCTCGCGAACGATCTGCATGTCGCGGCGAACGTCGGCGAGGACCGTCGGGTGGTAGTAGAAGCCCGCCTGCAGGTGCGGCTCAGAGGGTCGACGGCCACCGGCGACCAGTCGCGCGCCGTCCTCGATCGCGCGCGCGACGTAGGCCTCCACCTTTGTCCGATGTTCCGCAGAGATCAACGCGCCGGCCTCCGTCGCGGGATCGGTTCCGGGGCCGAGCCGGATCCGCTCTGCGCGCGCCCCGACGGCTTCGACGAACGCGTCGTGGATCTCGTCCTGGACGATCGCCCGGCAACCCGCCGAGCAGACCTGGCCGGAGTGCACGAATGCGGCGGTCATGGCGTTGTCGACGGCGGTGTCGAAGTCGGCGTCGGCGAAGACGATGTTCGCGCTTTTGCCGCCCAGCTCCAGGGCGACGCGCTTGACATTGACCGCGGCGGCGCGCATGAGCGCCCGACCCGCCTCGAGGCCGCCGGTCAGCGAGATGAGATCGACGTCGGGCGAGTCCGCGAGAGCCTGACCGACCCGTTCGCCCGGACCGAGGACGAGGTTCGCCACGCCGGCCGGCGTGCCCGCTTCCGCGAGGATCCGGGTGAGGTGGATCGCGCTGAGCGGCGTCACGTGCGCTGGCTTCAATACGATGGTGTTGCCGGCCGCGAGCGCCGGCGCGACCTTCCATGACATCTGCAACAGCGGGTAGTTCCACGGCCCGATCAGCCCGCACACGCCGACCGGCTCGTACACGATCCGGCTGATAGCGGTCGGGGAGTTGGTGTCCACGAGTCGGCCGGCCTCCTTGTCGGCGAGGTCGGCGTAGTAGCGGAACACGCGGATCACGTCGCTGATGTCCTGGCGGCTCTCGCGCAGCGCCTTGCCGGTGTTGGCGGTCTCTGCGCCCGCCAGCTCCTCGAGGTCGCGATCGAGCAGGTCGGCCACGCGGTCGAGGAGCGCGGCGCGTTCGGCGGTCGGCGTTCGCGGCCAGTCCGTCTGGTCGAATGCGCGACGCGCCGCGGCGATCGCTGCCTCGACCTGCTCGTCGGTCGCGACGTCGACCTCGGTCACGACCGAGCCGGAACTCGGGTCGATCACGGGGCTGCAGGCCCCGTCGCCCGAGGCGACCCATGCCCCATCGATGAACAGGCTCGGCACCAGCCCTCGCTCCTCCTCCGACGACCGCGGGCGCCGAGGATGCGGCCCGCCCGACGTGCCGGTCAAGTCGCGTCGCGCCACGCGACGTGCCAGGTACCCTCGGCACATGCGTCGAAGGTGGCAGCCTTGCGTCGACTTCCTCGGATCGACGCTGCTGGCGGTCACCATCCTCGGGTGCATCGGCAACCCGGAACCGCCACCAGTGCCCACACAGACGAGGGTCCCGACGGTCGTTGGCCGCCTCGTCGGGCCCACGCCCGATAGGTTTGGCTTCCTGTTGGAGGACGGCACCTCGGTCGACCTCGGCCTTTCGGGGTCTGATGTGCCAAGAGCGGAGCGTCTGAGCGCAAATGATGTCCAGCTCCCTGACCGCGACAGGCCGGGAGGACTGCTGCTCTTCGGCGAAGATGCCGGCGGCCGCTTCTATGCCGCAACGACACCGCACGACCAATTCTCGTGCGACATCCTGCGCGGCCAGGGATACATCGAGAGCGACCGCGTGCATCTCTCCACTGGCCTCGTCGTGCCGTTCGCGCCGGACATGTCCCGTATCAACGACCGCGACCCGAAATACAACGATCCGACGTGGCTGCTCGACTTCGATCTCATTTGCCTCGACGAGGACGGCAGGGTGACGTTGATCCGTCAACTCCCCCTAGGCGCGTGATCCGGCGATGGTCGGCATAGCCGGTGGTCGGGGCGGCGGGCGGACAGGTATCCTGTCGCGCACGTCATCAGGCGCAGGATCGGAGGAGGGTCGGGCATGAGCGCGCTTCCGGCGCGGGCGGACGTCGTCGTCATCGGCGCCGGAATCGTCGGCAATAGCATGGCCTACCACCTGGCCGAGCAGGGCTGGCGGAACATCGTGCTGCTCGACAAGGGGACGCTTCCGAGTCCCGGCGGGTCCACCGGTCACGCCTCGAACTTCATCTTCCTGACGGACCACTCGAAGGAGATGACCGCCTTCACGCTTGACAGCGCCCGGCAATACCGCGAGCTCGACGTGTACGACGAGACCGGGGGCATCGAAGTCGCGCGAACGCCCGAGCGGATGGCGGAGCTCAATCGGCGGATGGCGTCGTCGACCTCTTGGGGGATCGAGGGTGCCCAGCTGCTCACGCCGGCCGAGGTCAAGGAGATGGTCCCGTTCATCGACGAGACAGTGATCCTCGGCGGCTTCTACACGCCGGGCGTCGGCATCGTCGACTCTCTTCAGGCTGGAACGCTCATGCGCCAGAAGGCGCAGGAGGCCGGCGCCCTGACGGTCGGCGCCGGCGTCGAGGTCACGGGCATCGATGTCGTCGACGGTCACGTCCGAGGCGTGCGCACGGATCAGGGCGACATCGCCGCCGACACCGTCGTCATCGCCTGCGGCGTGTGGAGCCCGCGGATCGCGCGGATGGCCGGTGCCTCGATCCCGCTGACGCCGGCGGTCCACCAGATGATCGATATCGGGCCGGTGCCCCGGTTCGAACACACGACCAAGGAGGTCGGCTTCCCGATCGTCCGCGACATGGACACGAACATGTACGAGCGCCAGCACGGGACGGGCTTCGAGGTCGGCTCGTACGCGCACCGGGCGATCCTGATGGACGCCGACGACATCCCGTCGATCGAGGCGTCGGCTCTATCGCCGACGATGCTGCCCTTCACGAAGGAAGACTTCGACCCGCAGCTCGAGGATGCCCTCGAGCTGTTCCCCGAGATCGTCGGCGACGAGTCGGTCGGGGTGAAGCTGGCGATCAACGGCCTCCTCTCGCTGACGCCGGACGGCAACCCGATCATCGGCGAGACGCCCGAGGTGAAGGGCCTCTGGTCGGCGGCCGCGATCTGGATCAAGGAGGCGCCGGGGATCGCGAGGATCGTCGCCGAGTGGATGACCACCGGCGAGCCCGAGATCGATCCGCACGGTTCCGACATCGCCCGCTTCTACGACCACCACAAGACCGCCCAGCACATCGCGGCTCGGGCGAGCGAGGGGTTCAACAAGACCTACGGGATCGTCCACCCGATGGAGCAGTGGGCCTCGAACCGGCCGGTCCGGCTGTCGCCTGCCTACGACCGTCACCTCGAGCTCGGCGCCGAGTTCTTCGAGGCCGCGGGTTGGGAGCGGCCGTACTGGTACGGCACGAACGAGGGTCTCCTCGGGGAGTACAGCGATCGCGTGATGCCCCGCGAGGCGGAATGGGATTCGCGCTGGTGGTCGCCGATCATCAACGCCGAACACCTCGCGATGCGCGATCGGGCGGGCCTCGTCGACCTGTCGGCGTTCGCGATCTTCGACGTGACCGGGCCCGGCGCCCTCGCCGCCTTGGAAGGCCTCTGCGTCAACCGCATCGACGTCGCCCCGGGCAGGACCGTGTACACGCCGCTGCTCAACAAGGCCGGCGGGATCCTTGCCGATCTCACGGTCATGCGGCTGGCCCACGACCGATTCCGGGTCGTCACCGGCGGCGGCATGGGGATGCGCGACCGGAAGATCTTCCGGGATGCCATGCCCGTGGACGGCTCGGCCCAGCTGCACGACGTCACGAACGCCTTCACGACATACGGACTGTGGGGGCCGCGCGCGCGAGACATCCTCGGTGCCGCGGCCGACGGCAGCGTCGACATCAGCCACAAGGGCTTCCCGTTCCTGACGTCTAGGACCGTCGACATCGACGGCGTCCGGACGCTCGCATCTCGGATCAGCTACGTCGGCGAGCTCGGCTGGGAGATCTACGTCCCGATCGAGCAGGGCCTGCGTGTCTGGGACTCACTCTCGCGGGCCGGCCAGTCCCACGGGCTCGTCCCGGTCGGGATCGGCACGTACGCGGTCACGTCGCGCCTGGAGAAGGGCTACCGGGCCCACGGCGCCGAGCTCGAGCTCGAGTTCGATCTCGTCGAGGCGGGGATGGCACGGCCGACGGTGAAGGACGCCGACTTCGTCGGCCGGGAGGCCTATCTGCGCAAGCGTGACGAGGCACCCGCCGCGATCCTGTGTACGCTCACGGTCGACGACAGCACGTCGAAGAGCGGCGTCAAGCGCTACATGCTCGGGCGCGAGCCGATCCTCGCCACGGACGGCAGCCCGCTGGTCGATGGCAAGGGGCGTCGCTCGTACGTGACGAGCGCCGGCTCCGGGCCGTCGGTGGGCAAGCACCTGCTGATGTCGTATCTGCCGCCCGATCAGGCCGTCGAAGGCAACAAGCTCCTCGTGGAGTACTTCGGTGAGCGCTACCCCGTGACGGTGGCGGTGGCGGGGAGCACGCCGCTGTTCGACCCCGACAACGAGCGCATCAGGAGCTGACGCGGGGCGCATGCGCATCCTTGTCTGCGCCAAGCGGGTGCCGGCCACTGGCGGCCGGATCGTACTGTCCGACGACGGGCGGTCGATCGATACGCGCTACCTCGGCTTCGTCGTCAGCCCCCACGAGGAGTGCGCGGAGGAAGAGGCGGTCCGTCTGATCGAGGCGAATGGCGGCGAATCGGTCGTCCTGACGCTGGGCCCGTCCGAGGCCGCCGATCAGCTTCGCGAGGCGCTGGCGATCGGCATCGACCGCGCGGTCCTGCTGGAGACCGACGGTTCCGACTGGGACCCGGTTGAGACGGCGGCGGCCATCACCGATGCCGTACGAAACATGGAGGCCGCCGACGGGCCGTTCGACCTCATCCTCGTCGGCAACGAATCGGCCGACTCGGGCGGTTACCAGGTCGGCATCCGGTTGGCCGTGGCACTCGACCGCCCGGTGGTCACGGGGATGAAGGCGCTGGAGATCCGCGACGGCGTGGCGACTGCCCGCCGCCAGATCTCAGGCGGCTTCGACATCTACGAGGTCCCGCTGCCCGCCGTCGTCGGCGTCCGTGAGGGGATCAACCTGCCCCGGTATCCGTCGGTGCCCGGCCGGTTGCGGGCCAGGAAGAAGGAGATCGAGCGGATCGTTCCGGAGCGGCGGCCCGGTGGCCCGACCCTCGACCGGCTGGTCCTGCCCGTCGAGCAGGAACAGGACGTCGAGATCCTCGGACGCGGGCCTGAGGCCGCGCCGCGGGTCGTCGAGGTGATGCGGGAGCTGGGCGTCCTGTGAGCGGGATCCTCGTCCTCGTCGAGACGGCGGGCGACGGCCCCGATCGACTGAGCGCGGAGGCGCTCGGCGTGGCGGGCAGGCTGGCGGAGACGCTCGGGGTCGATGTCCACGCCGTGGTCGTCCCGACGGCCGAAGATCGAGCCGCGGCCGAGTCGCTCGCGCCGGGGCTGGGGCGTTATGGCGTGTCGATGGTGCATCTCGTGGCCGACGATCGATTGACCTCATACGCCCCCGCGGCCTCGGGCGCGGCCGTGGCCGGGGTCGTGCAAGGCGGGTCGTACGACGCGGTGATCGCGCCGGGCAGCGAGCGTGGCACCGAGGTGCTCGCCCATGTCGCTGCGCGAACCGCACATCCCATGGCCGCGAATGTCGTCGCGATCCAGGCCGGCGATCGGTGGCGCTTGACCCGACAGCGCTGGGCCGGGAGCCTGCTCGAAGAGGCGTGGCTCGACGGTGAGCCGCGCATGTTCACGGTCGCCGCGCACGCGGTACCGGCCCTGGAGCCGTCCGGATCCGGACAAGCGACGGTCGTACGCGTCGAACCCGAGATCGCGGATGCGGATCTCCGCGCACGCGTGGTGGGCCAGGATCTCGCGGCCGCGGACCGGGTCTCGCTTGCTGACGCGAAGGTCGTGGTCGGTGGCGGCCGCGGACTCGGCAGCGCCGAGGCATTCGCGATGCTCGACGAGCTCGCCGGTCTGTTGGGCGCCGCGGTCGGGGTGTCGCGCGTCGCGACCAGTCTCGGCTGGCGACCGCATGCGCAGCAGATCGGCCAGACCGGGACGCGGATCGCGCCGGACCTGTACATCGCATGCGGCATCAGCGGCGCGATCCAGCACATCGTCGGCGCGAAGGCTGCCAAGCGGATCCTTGTCATCAACAACGATCCTGATGCTCCGATCTTCCGCCGGGCGACCTACGCCGTCATCGGCGACGTCAATGTGGTCGTGCCAGCCATCAGCAATGAGATTCGACGGGTTCGCGGGGTCGGCTGACACCCTCCTCGGCGCTACACTCGCGCTCGACGTCGCGCTGCAGGAGGGCGGGCGACGAACATTGACAGGGAGATGATCAGATGGGCTTCATCCGTGGCGTGTTCGCCGGGATCGCAGTGGCAGTGGGGGCGGCTGCCTGGTACATGTCGCGTGCCGGCAGCAAGTTCCGTGATCGCTACCGGGTCGACCGACGGCTCGGCGAGCTCGGCGATGAGATCGAGATGCGCACCCGTGAGGTTCGCGCGACGGTGAACGCCCAGGTCGCCGGGGCCCGGGAGCGCACCCAGGGCGGATCGGGCGATGACATGTCGGCGACGCTCGATGAGGCGCGAGCCGCCGCGGCCGAAGAAGCGGCCGAGATCGCTGCCGACGTCGAAGCCAAGGCGGCCAAGCTGAAGCGCGCCGCGAAGTCGGCCGAAGCCGACGCCGAGGCGGACGCCGGGGCCTGATTTCGGGGACGACACGGCTGTTCCGGGGCGCTTTCGGCGCGACTCTCACGCACGTTTTCGACCCGAGCGTCTACGAAAACCCTGCGTCGGGCCGTTCACGCGACCCTGAGACCCGGTTCAGCGTCGAGGAGACCCCAGCGGGCCCGTTCGGCTCGAAAACGCGACTCCCACGCCCGCGGCACCCGGTCGCGGGCTCGGCGCGGTCCATTCGTTGCCTCCCAGGCGACGCCACCGCCCCCACGCCGGCCCCGGGGCTCCCGACCCGCCGTAGTGTCGTCTGCCAGGCGACAACCCAAGTCCGGGAGCGCGCACGCCTGCCGCCACTGCTCCCGGCCCCGTCCGAGCCGGGGGAGGACTCGAGATTCAGCCTTCCCGCAGGCCCGCGGCGATCTTGGCCGCACTCGTGACCACGAGCTGCGCCATCGCGTTCTCGGAACCGGCCCTCGGGAATCGGTACGACGGCCCGTGGATGTGCACAGCGGCGATCACCTCGCCCGAGCCGTCCGCGATCGGGGCCGCGACCGACGAGATCCCGGCGTCGAACTCCTCGATGGCCCACGCGTACCCGCGCCGTCGCACGTCCCGGAGGCGCTCGCGGATCGCTTCCGGGTCGCCCAGGGTGCGATCGGTGAACCGCTCGAGCGACGGCTGCGCGAGATACCGCTCGATCGCCGCCGGCGTTCGGAAGGCGAGCAGCACCTGGCCGGACGACACCGCATGCAACGGGGCCCGCGCCCCCGTCCAATCACGGACCAGGACGGGGTTTGGCGTGTCGACTTGATCGACGTAATGGATCAGGTCGCCGTCCGACACCCCCAGCCCGGCGGCCTCGCCCGACGCGGCGGCCAGCTCAGCGAGCACCGGCCGTCCGACCGCCGCGACGGATCGCACCAGGCTGAACCCGCCGGCGAGGGTCACGAGCCGCGGCCCGAGCCGGTACGACGTTTCGCCCGGGACCTGTTCGACCGCGCCCTCGCCGACCAGCGTGGCCAGTAGCCGAGCAGCGGTCGACTTGGGGAGCGTCGCGCGCTCGGCGACCTCGGTCACACCGAGCGGTCCCTCATCGAGGGCATCGAGCACGGCGAAGGCTCGTCTGATGGATTGGACGCTGGACATCGGTACCTTCGTGGTCTAGATTCGCAGTCCGCGAGTTCCATCATACGGCACAGTTCCACGATGTGGAACCCCATTGATGGCCGCTCTTTCGAAACCGGAGCAACCCGATGAGCGACGACTACCAGGACATCGACCTCAACAGCCTGTCCGACGACGAGCTCGTCGAGCAGATGCACAACGACCTCTACGACGGCATGAAGGACGAGATCGTCGAGGGGACCAAGATCCTGCTCGACCGCGGGTTCTCGGCGACCAAGGTCCTCGATGACGCCCTGGTTGCCGGCATGAAGATCGTGGGCATCGACTTCCGCGACGGCATCCTCTTCGTGCCGGAGGTCCTCCTCGCGGCGAACGCGATGAAGGCCGGGATGGAGATCCTCCGTCCGTTGCTCGCCGAGACGGGCGCCGAGCCGGTCGGCAAGGTCGTGATCGGAACCGTGAAGGGCGACATCCACGACATCGGCAAGAACCTGGTCGGGATGATGCTGGAGGGCGCCGGTTTCGAGGTCATCGACCTTGGGATCAACACCGACGCCGACAAGTTCATCAATGCGCTCACTGAGCACAAGCCGGACATCCTCGGGATGTCGGCGCTGCTGACGACGACCATGCCCTACATGAAGGTCGTCATCCAGACCCTCAAGGACCGCGAGATGCGCGACGACTACATCGTGCTGGTCGGTGGGGCGCCGCTGAACGAGGAGTTCGGGATGGCGGTCGGCGCCGATGCCTACTGTCGCGACGCCGGCGTCGCCGCGGAGACCGCTCGCCGCCTGATCGACGAGCGCCGAGCCAGTGCCCGCGTCCCGGCCTGACGCCGCTCCCCGCGTCCTGATCGTCGGCTGTGGCGCCCTGGCCAACGAGCTGGTCGCGCTGACCCGGGACTTGCCGAACGTCGATATCACCTGCCTGCCGGCGACGCTTCACAACCGGCCGGGCGGTATCCCGGCCGAGGTCCGCGAGCGGATCCGTCGGCGCCGCGGCGGGTACGACCGCGTCTTCGTCGCCTATGCGGACTGCGGCACGGGCGGCCTGCTCGACCCGGTGATCGCCGAGGAAGGCGTCGAGCGACTGGCCGGGGCCCATTGCTACGAGTTCTATGCCACGAGCCCGGAGTTCGCGAAGATCGTCGATGAGGAGCCGGCCACCTTCTTCCTGACCGATTTCCTCGCCCGCAACTTCGACCGGCTGATCATCAAGGGTCTGGGCCTGGATCGGCACCCTGAGCTGCTCGAGCAGTACTTCGGCAACTACCGACGCCTGGTCTATCTCGCCCAGACCGACGATCCCGCCCTCGACACGGTCGCGCGACGCGCCGCACGGCGTCTCGGGCTGACCTACGAGCGCCGACAGACGGGGTACGGGCAGCTTGCGACGACCATCGCGGCCGTGGCCGCCGGCAGGCCGGCCCCACGCGTCGTCTCGGTGCTGGACTAGCGGGGAGGAGCAGCGATCGTGGCGACCATGACCGTCATCTGGTGGCGGGACATCCCGGCCCAGGTCACCGCCAGGGAGGGCCGCCGGCAGAGCAAGATCGTCTTGCACCCGCGCTTCCAGGTGGCCATCGACAAGGCGGCGAGCCGCTGTGGCATGCGTGCCTACAACGACTATATCGGGGAGTGGCGGCGAACCCAGCAACGCTGCGGCGATGACATCGATCGCGAGGTCGCGGCCGAGGCCGAGCGCCTCGAAGGCGAGTACGACAAGCACCGCCTCGCGATGCTCATCCAGTCGGGTGGGGTCGAAGGCGGCCCGGTGTTTGCGCCCGCCCACGACGAGACGCAGGGCAAGCCGGCATGACCCGGACCGTCGTCAGCTCGGCCACGCGCGAGGTCGTCATCGGCGACGACCAGCCGTTCGTGATCATCGGGGAGCGCATCAACCCGACCGGTCGGAAGATCCTCATGGACGAGATGAAGGCCGGCGACTTCTCGCGGGTCGAGCGCGACACGATCGCGCAGGTCGAGGCCGGCGCGCACATGCTGGACGTCAACGCCGGGATCCCACTGGCGGACGAGCCGGCGATCCTGGCCGAGACGATTAAGCTTGTCCAGTCGCTGACCGACCTGCCGCTGTCGATCGACTCGTCGATCGTCGAAGCGCTCGAGGCGGGGCTCGCTGTCTACCAGGGCAAGCCGCTCCTCAACAGCGTCACTGGGGAGGAGGAGCGGCTGGAGCGCGTCCTGCCGCTCGTCAAGAAGTACGGCTGCGCGGTCGTCGCGATCAGCAACGACGAGACCGGCATCAGTATGGATCCGGACGTCCGGTTCGGCGTCGCGAAGCGCATCGTCGAACGTGCCGCGGACCACGGAATCTCGCGTGACGACATCATCGTCGATCCGCTGCTCATGCCGATCGGCGCCCTGGCCGGCGCCGGCCGCCAGGTGTTCCACATCCTCGGCCGTCTCCGCGACGAGCTCAAGGTGAACTCGACCTGCGGCGCGTCGAACGTCAGCTTCGGGCTCCCGAACCGCGAAGGGATCAACGGCGCGTTCCTCAGCATGGCGATCGCGTCCGGCCTGACGTCGGCCATCACCAACCCGGTCGCCGAGGGTGTGCGCCACGCCGTGATGGCGAGCGACGTGCTGATGGGCAACGACCAGGACGCGACGCGCTGGATCCGCCGGTTCCGCGTCACCCCGCCGGAGGGTGAGGCCGGCGGGCGCCGCGTCAACCGCCGCCGTGGTCGACCCTCCACCGACACCCGACAGGCGCTCTCGGCGGACGTGCCCGGCGTCGACGTCCCCGGGCTCGACGTCCCGGCGACGCGCTGACGCTCGAACCCGTGTCAGACGGCCCCGCCTCTGCCCCGACGCAAGCGGGAGACCAGCTCCAGGTCATCTTCACGCCGTCCGGCCGACGGGGTCGTGTGCCCGCCGGCACGACCGTGCTCGACGCCGCCCGGTCCCTCGGGGTCGATATCGACGCCGTCTGCGGCAGCCGCGGGATCTGCGGTCGGTGCTCGGTCACGCCGGCATTCGGAACGTTCGCCAAGCATGGCATCACGTCAGCGCCGGATCATCTCGAGGAGCCTGGCCAGCTCGAGACGGCCTACCGCGACGAACACGGCCTGGCCGAGGACCGGCGGCTGTCCTGCACGGCGACGTTGCTCGGCGACGCCGTCATCGACGTGCCGCCCGAAAGCCAGGTCCACCGCCAGGTCGTCCGCAAGGACCTGGCAGCGCGGGCCTTCGAGATGGACCCCGTCGTCCGGCTGCACACGGTCGACGTCACAGAACCCGATCTCGCCACGCCGACCGGCGACCTGGGCCGGCTCTTCGACGCCCTTCGTCGTGAGTGGGACCTCGAGGACCTGCGCGCCGACCTCTCGGTGATCCGGGTCCTCCAGTCAACGCTCGCCGCCGGCGGCTACCGGGTCACGGTCGCCGTCCACGGTGGTCGCGACGTCATCGCGGTCTGGCCGGGCTTCCACGACCGCGCATTCGGCGTGGCGATCGACGTAGGTTCGACCACGATCGCCGGCCATCTCGTGAATCTGACCGATGGCTCGATCCTGGCGAGCGCCGGCGTGATGAACCCGCAGATCCGGTTCGGCGAGGACCTGATGAGCCGGGTCTCGTACGTGATGCTCCACGAGGGCGGCGACGTCGAGTTGACGACCGCGGTGCGCAAGGCCCTCGATGGACTGCTCGCGGCACTCGCCAACAAGACCAACATCAAGCGCGTCGAGATCCTCGAGCTGGCGATCGTGGGCAACCCGATCATGCACCACCTGCTGCTCGGCATCGACCCGACGCCGCTCGGATCGGCGCCCTTCGCACTCGCAACGGATACGGCGGTTTCGACGACTGCCGCCGAACTGGGTGTGTTCGCCCATCCGGGCGCCCGGGTCTACGTGCTGCCGTGCATCGCGGGCCACGTGGGCGCCGACACGGCCGGCGTGATCCTGGCCGAGGAGCCGCACAAGGCCGAGGCGATGACCCTGGTCGTGGATGTCGGTACCAACGCCGAGATCGTCCTGGGCAACCGCCACCGGTTGCTCGCGGCCAGCAGCCCGACCGGACCGGCCTTCGAGGGCGCCCAGATCAGCTCGGGGCAGCGGGCCGCGCCCGGCGCCATCGAACGCGTGCGCATCGACCCCTCGACGCTGGAACCGCGGTTCCGGGTGATCGGCGTCGACGCCTGGTCGGACGACCCGACGTTCGCCGAGGCCGTCGCCGCCGCGGGGACCGGGGTGACCGGCATCTGCGGCTCCGGGATCATCGAGGTCATCGCCGAGCTATACCTCGCGGGCGTCATCACCGCAGACGGCGTCATCGATGGCGCGCTCGCCGACCGCTCGCCACGGGTCGTCGCCGACGGTCGTACGTTCGGATACGTCCTCCACGAGCCGATTGACGGCGGTCCACGTGTCGTGATCACCCAGAACGACGTGCGTGCCATCCAGCTCGCGAAAGCAGCGCTCTATGCCGGTGCGCGGCTCCTGATGGACCAGCTCGATCGCGACACCGTCGACGACATCCGGCTGGCGGGCGCCTTCGGCAGCCAGATCGACCCGCTGCACGCGATGCTGCTCGGCCTGATTCCCGACTGCGATCTGAGCCGTGTGCGCGCGGCCGGCAACGCCGCCGGGACCGGGGCGCTGATCGCCCTACTGTCGGGCGCGGCCCGGCGCGAGATCGAGTCGGTCGTTCGGCGTGTGGAGAAGATCGAGACCGCGGTCGAGCCGCGATTCCAGGAGCACTTCGTCGAGGCCATGGCGATCCCGCATCGAACGGCGCCGACGCCGAACCTGGAGCGGGTCGTGACGCTGCCGCCGCGCCCCGCGACGGCGGACCGCGGTGGCGACGCTCGAGCCGAACGGCGCCGGCGCAGTGCGGCCGCCACCGTCGATGCGCCCACCGCGGCCGTTACCGGGCCCGGAGACGACCGATGACCGAGACGATGGGGAACCGCCGCACGGGCGGCCGCGAAGGTCGGCGCGCCGCCCGGCTCAGCCACCAGGTCGAGCGCATGCCGTTCCTGACGCGGACGCTGGCTCCGTTCGAGGTCCTGAACGAGGAAGGCCTGTCGCTGCTCGAGGAGAATGCCGACACGATCCTCGAGGAGGTCGGGATCGAGTTCCGCGGCGACGCGGATGCGCTCCGGCTCTGGCGCGACGCCGGCGCGGACGTCGATGGGGAACGCGTCCGGCTCCCGCGCGGACTGTGCCGCCAGCTCGTCCAGGCGACCGCCCCACGCCAATTCACCCAGTTCGCGCGCAACGAGGCGAACAACGTCGAGATCGGCGGCATGCACACGGTCTTCGCCCCGAATTACGGGTCACCGTTCGTGCGCGACCTCGACCGGGGACGGCGATACGGCACGATCGAAGACTTCCGCAACCTCGTGAAGCTCACCTACATGTCGCCGCATCTCCACCACAGCGGCGGGACGGTGTGCGAGCCGGTCGACATCCCCGTCAACAAGCGTCACCTCGATATGGTCTATTCGCACATCCGCTACTCGGACAAGCCGTTCATGGGCTCGGTCACGGCCCCGGAACGCGCGCGCGACACCGTCGAGATGGCGCGGATCCTGTTCGGTGCCGAGTACCTCGAGGATCACCCCGTCATCCTGAGCCTGATCAACGCGAACTCGCCGCTTGTGTGGGACTCGACGATGCTCGGCTCGGCTCGGGCGTACGCCGAGGCCAATCAGGCCACGCTCCTGACGCCGTTCATCCTCGCCGGCGCGATGGCCCCGGTCACCGCGGCCGGCGTGGCGGCACAGACCCTCGCCGAGGCGCTCGCCGGGATGGGCTTCGTCCAGCTCGTCCGACCCGGCGCGCCCGTCGTGCTCGGGAGCTTCGCGAGCTCGATGTCGATGCAGTCGGGCGCCCCGACGTTCGGCACGCCGGAGCCGGCGCTCGTCCTGTACGTCATGGCGTCGCTCGCGCGACGGCTCGGCGTGCCGTTCCGGTCCGGCGGCTCGCTGTGCGCCTCCAAGATCCCCGACGCGCAGGCGGCCTACGAGAGCGCCGCGACACTCCAGCCGACCGTGCTAGGTGGCGTCAACTTCGTCCTGCACGCGGCCGGCTGGCTGGAGGGCGGCCTCGCGGTCGGCTACGAGAAGTTCATCCTCGACGCCGACCAGTGCGGGATGATGGCCGTCTTCGTCAAGGGCGTCGACCTGTCCGAGAACGGCCAGGCGCTCGATGCCATCCGCGCCAACGGCCCGGGTCAGCACTTCCTCGGCACGCCCCACACGCTCGCCAACTTCGAGACCGCCTTCTACCGCTCCGAGGTCGCCGACAACAACTCATTCGAGCAGTGGAGTGAGGACGGCGGGCTGGATGCAGCCCAACGCGCGAACGCGATCTGGAAGCGGATGCTCGCCGAGTACGAGGCGCCGCCGATCGACCCCGCCATCGACGAAGCACTGCTCGAATTCATGGTCCGCCGCAAGGCGTCGATGCCCGACTCCGAGGTCTGAGGGGTGCTCTTTCGTCGACACATCGGACTGAAGCCCGCTTCGCGCGCGGCGCTCACCGAACTCCTGCGCTCACCGACCTTCGAGCTGATCCCCCTCAAGAGCGCGATGGACCAAGCGGCGCACCTGCCGCCGGGTGCGACGGTCTCGGTCACGGCCTCGCCGACGAAAGGCCTCGAGGCGACGGTCGCGCTCGCTGCGCAGCTCCAATTGGCCGGGTTCGACGTGGTCCCGCACCTGTCGGCGCGCATGGTCCGCGATCGGGCACACCTGTGCGCCCTGCTCGCCGAGCTCGACGCCGCCGCGGTATCGCGCGCCTTCGTGGTCGGTGGCGACGAGAAGGAGCCCGGCGCCTACGTCGACGGCCTCGCGCTACTGCGAGAGCTGGCCGAGTTGGGCCACCCGTTCCGCCAGGTCGGGATCCCGGCCTACCCGCAGGGTCACGCGTTCATCCCCGATGGCCCCCTGCTGGAGGCGCTCCACGCCAAGACCGCCTTCGCGAACTACATGACCACCCAGCTCTGCTTCGATCCGGGGGCCATCTCGTCCTGGATCGCCGCTCGACGGGCGGAGGGGCTCACGCTCCCGGTGCATGTCGGGGTGCCCGGCGTCGCCGAGCCGCAGAAGCTGCTGGCGCTCGCGGCACGGATCGGGGTGGCCGATACCCACCGGTTCCTGGCCAAGAACGTCCGCTTCGTGGCGCGACTCGCGCGCTCCGGCGGGTTCTACCGCCCGGATGCGCTGCTCGAAGGGATCGCGCCGACGCTCGCCGATCCCGCGGCGAACGTCTCCGGCTTCCATCTCTACCTGTTCAACGCCGTCGAGGCAACCGAGCGCTGGCGGCGATCGAAGCTCGACCAGCTCGCCAAGGCCGCATGAAGGCATCACGTACCGCGCTCATCAAGCGGTTCGCGGCGTTCCCCGAGCGTGTCAGCGCGGCCGCCCAGGCGACCGACGGCACGCCACCGACCGATGGCGAGTGGACGCCGGAAGAGGTCGTCCGCCACCTGATCGCTGTCGAGACCGAGGTCTACCAGGCGCGCCTGCTGGACATCGCCATCAACGACGGCCCGCGCTGGACGTGGACCGAGCCCCGACCGTGGTCGGGCGAACCCGATCTGGACCTCGACGGGGTGCTCGAGCGGTTTGCCGCGATGCGTACGGCGACAGTCGCGCGCGTGGCGGCGCTGGATGCCGACGGCTGGGCGAGGACCGGGATCCACGCGACGTACGGTCGAATGGATGTCGGCGGGCTCCTCGCGATCGCCATCGATCACGACGAGGAGCACCTCCGGGGACTCGAGACCGCGGCCGCGTAGGACGACATCCGGCGACGGGCATGTGGCAGGATGGTCGGGAGGCGGCCGGCCAATCGGTTCGCCAACAGGACGGAGGGACACCCGATGGCGTCCGACCCGAACGCGCTCCGCTCCCGACGAGCACTCCTCGCTGCAGCGGCTGGTGGGGCAGCCGCGGTGGCCGCAACGGCAGCAGCGCCGCTCGCGGTGTCAGCGGCTGATCCGAACGACGTCGTCAAGGAGATCGATAATCCGACGACCGCGCAGACATCGATCACGCAGGCGACCGATGCCATCGTCGCGTTCAAGGCGAAGACGACGACGACCGGTGCGGCGGGCTTGCTAGGTTCGACCGGCGATGAGACGGACATCGCCACCAATACCGGGTGGACAGGCGTCTACGGATGGGCACCTGGCGTTCCGCCTGAGGTGACAGACTCCATCGGCAGCGGAGTCTGGGGTGACAGCAACGACATTGGCGTCGTCGGGACCGGCGGCGTCGGCGTTATCGGTGACGGCTTCTACGGCCTCGTCGCCTTCGGTGCGGCAGGCGGGGCAGGCGTGACCGCCTGGGGCGGAAGCGGCTCGGGGGCCGACGTCGCTCTCGATGTCCACGGCAAGGCCAAGTTCAGTCGATCCGGTCGAGCGACGATCGCCGCGGGCCAGTCGACGAAGAAGATCACCCTGACCGGCGTCACCTGGAGCAGCCTGGTGTTCGCCGTGCTGCGCTCCAACCGATCCGGACGGTACGTCCGGGCCGTCGTTCCGACGACCGGCTCGTTCACGATCTATCTCAACACGTCCGTGACGTCGTCGACGTACGTGGTCTGGTTCGTGGTGAACTGACATGGATGTTGAACGACTGGAACGACTGGCATCCCCCGATCACGACTGGCGAAAGCAGCGGAACCCGGCCGCTCATCGCCGGGAGAGCGTGTCACCTGCGGACATGGCGGCCCGACGTCGGGAATTGCTGACGGGCCGAGCCCACGTCCGGCTGCTGTCTCGTCCCGCAGGCCGAGTACAGAAGGCGTATCGCAAGGACATCGGAAAGGACATCTGACAGGGAGGGCCCGCTTGCGGGTCCACCATAGGTCCGGCATCATCGGCGCCACAACCGAAGAGTGCTTATCCAGAGTGGCGGAGGGACCGGCCCGTCGAAGCCACGACAACCTACCGACACGCGGTCGGCAAGGTGCCAACTCCGGGCAGGTCCTCCTGCGAGATAAGGGACACTCCCTTCGGAGATCCCTCGAACCGACCAGGTCGTCCGAGGCCATCACGTCCGGTCCCTTCGCGGTGTCGACCCGCGAACCGGAGATGCCCGTGACGAATCGAACCCTGCCGCCTCCGCCGAGCCCGATTCGGTCCATCCCAGACGCCGCGCTCGCGGTCCCGTGGACCCGCGCGACGCGGCGCCCCCGGCTCGACGGTCTCCTCGCGGAGCGGATCCTAGTGCTCGACGGGGCGATGGGCACGATGCTCCAGGGTCATCAGTTCGACGAGGCGGCCTATCGCGGCGCGCGGTTCCGAGACCATCCGCGTGACCTGCGCGGCGACAACGACCTGCTTTGCCTGACCCAGCCGGACGCGGTCCGGGGCATCCACGCCGGCTACCTCGACGCGGGCGCCGACATCGTCTCGACCAACTCCTTCACCGCCACGCGCATCGCCCAGGCCGACTACGGCCTCGAACCCGCGATCGTCCGTGAGATCAACGTGACCGCGGCGCGCCTCGCCCGGGAGGTTGCCGACGCCGCCGAGCGGGCCGAGCCCGACCGGCCTCGGTTCGTCGCCGGCGCCCTCGGCCCGACCAACCGGACAGCGTCCATCAGCCCCGACGTTTCCGACCCGGCTGCCCGGGCCGTCTCCTGGGCCGAGCTCGAGGAGGCGTACCGTGAGGCCGCCGCCGGCCTGGTCGAAGGCGGCGCCGACATCCTGCTCATGGAGACGATCTTCGACACCCTGAATGCCAAGGCGGCGATCTTCGGGGTGGAATCGCTGTTCGACGAGCTCGGGGAGCGGCTGCCGGTGATCATCTCGGGGACGATCGTCGATGCGTCAGGACGAACATTGTCCGGCCAGACGGTCGAGGCGTTCTGGCATAGCATCCGCCACGCCGACCCGCTGATCGTCGGGCTGAACTGCGCCCTCGGGCCACGGCAACTTCGCGAACACCTCGACGTCCTGTCACGGGTCGCCGACCGGCCGGTCTCCGCCTATCCGAATGCGGGGCTCCCGAACGAGCTCGGCGGGTACGACGAGACCCCGGAGGCCATGGCCGAGGCGCTCGGGGAGTGGGCTCGGCATGGCCTCCTCAACGTCGCCGGCGGCTGTTGCGGCACGACCCCGACCCACGTGGCGGCGATCGCCGAAGCCGTCGCCGGCCTGCCGCCCCGCCCGATCGCCAGGCCGCCGAAGGTCACCCGGCTGGCCGGCTTGGAGCCCGTGGTCATCCCACCGCCGGGGAACACCTTCGTCAACGTCGGCGAGCGGACCAACGTGACCGGGTCCCGCAAGTTCGCGAAGCTGGTCGCCGAGGGCCGCGAGGACGAGGCCGTCGACATCGCGCGCGAGCAGGTCGCCAACGGCGCGCAGCTCATCGACGTGAACATGGATGAGGCCATGCTCGACGGCGTCGCCGCGATGACACGGTTCCTGCGGCGGATCGCGTCGGAGCCCGACATCGCGTCCGTTCCCGTCATGGTCGACAGCTCGAGGTGGTCGGTCATCGAGGCCGGCCTCCAACAGCTCCAGGGCAAGGGGGTCGTCAACTCGATCTCGCTCAAGGAGGGCGAGGCGGAGTTCCTGCGACAGGCTCGCCTCTGTCGACGCTACGGTGCTGCGGTCGTCGTCATGGCGTTCGACGAGCAGGGGCAGGGAGACACGGTCGACCGCCGGCTCGCCATTCTGCGGCGCGCCTACGACCTGCTGACGACCCGTGCCGGCTTCGCCCCCGAGGACATCATCCTCGACGCCAACATCTTCGCGGTCGCGACCGGGATCGAGGAACACAACGCCTACGCGGTCTCGTTCATCGAGGCGGTCCGGCGTCTGAAGGCCGAACTACCCGCCGTCAGGACGTCCGGCGGCGTCTCGAATGTCTCGTTCGCGTTCCGCGGCAACGATCGCGTCCGCGAGGCGATCCATTCGGTCTTCCTGTACCACGCCAAGC
>JBIOWA010000132.1:0-5621 GCA_044868045.1 Candidatus Limnocylindrales bacterium | reverse complement strand
TGATTTGGAGTGGGAGCGGGCGGCGCGAACCGGTTGTCCGCGTGGGGGGCCGAGCGCGACGGACAAACGGATGCCCGGCGGCACGCGGGAGGTGCCGCCGGGCAAGGGAGTGAACGTTACGCGCCCGGTTCGCCGAGCGCCCGGCCGGTCGTCGGCGCGCTACCAGGGGCGGCCTCCGGTACCTCATGCCGGACCGGCACCTCCTTGAGCATCAGGACGAACCCCGCGGCGATCAACGACGCACCGATCCCGACGATGAACGTGCTCGCCGTCGCGATCGAGAAGGCCTCGTGGATCGCCTTCACGATCGCCGGGATGAACGGCTCGACCTGGCTGCGGAATGCCTCCGGCACCTGTGCGAGGATCCGCGAGCCCAGGTCGCCGACGCCGGCCACCGCATCGAGCCGGAAGCCGCTGCCGGCGAACGACTGGGTCAGCTCTGGCGGCAGGTCCGCGGCCGCCAGCCGGCGAGGCACTTCCCCCGCCAGCGTGCTGCCGAAGATCGTGCCGGTCACGGCCAGGCCGACGGTGCCGCCGACCTGCTGGAAGAACGTGAGGTTGCTCGTGGCCGTCCCGAGCTGATCGAGCCGCACGCTGTTCTGGACGATCAGCGTGAAGACCGCGAACGTCGGCCCGACGCCCAGGCCCGCGACGAACATCCAGGCCCACAGGAGTGGGATCGGTGTGTCCGCCCGGAGGTTGGTGAGCAGCAGCAGGCCGGCCGCCATCGTGACGAGCGCGCCCACCGCCAGCAGTCGATACCGACCGGTCCGGCTCACGATCTGGCCGGATGCCGTCGCACTCAGGATCAGGCCGCCGAGCAGCGGCAGGATCTGGTAGCCAGACTCGGTCGCGGACGACCCGACGACGACCTGGAACCAGCGCGGCAGGAACACCACCGTCGCGAAGAACCCGAACGACGAGAGGAAGAACGCGATCACCGAGATCGCGAAAGTCCGATTCCGGAACAGGCTGAGCGGGACGATCGGCTCGCGACCCCGCGCTTCGACCGCGAGGAACGCGAGCGCGATGACCGCGCCGATGGCGATCAGACCACCGACCGACGGATCCGTCCAGTCGGCCGCCTGCTTGTTGGTGAGGCCGACCAGGATCGGCACGAGGGCCGCGGTGAACAGAGCCGCACCCATGAAGTCGATCGTCGGTCGGTCCGTCCCGAGGTGGTACGACGGCAGGCTTCGCCAGACGATCGCGAACACGGCCGCGCCGATCGGCAGGTTGAAGAAGAAGACCCACGGCCAACCGATCGTGTCGGTGAGCAGGCCGCCGATCGCCGGGCCGATCAGGACCGACAGCCCGAAGACAGCGCCGAACAGGCCCTGGTACTTGCCGCGCTCAGACGGCGAGAACAGATCCCCGATGACCGCGAGCGCGATCGGGAAAAGCGCACCGGCGCCGAGGCCCTGGATCCCTCGCGCCGCGATGAGCTGCCACATCTCCTGCGCCAGTCCGGAGAAGATCGACCCGACCATGAAGATGCCGATCCCGAACAGGAAGATCGGACGTCGCCCGAACAGGTCGGACAGCTTGCCGTACAACGGGCCGCTGATCGTCGACGTCAGCAGATAGGCGGTGAACGCCCACGTGTAGAGCTCGTTGCCGCCGAGGTCCGTGATTATCCGCGGCAACGCTGTGCCGACGACGGTCTGGTCGAGCGCGGCCAGGAAGATGCCGATCATCACCGCGCCCAGGATCCGCATCCGCACCGGGTGCGGTAGCTCGATCGGTGGGCGGTCGGCGAATGCCGGTGGCTGGTTGGTCCGTTCGGTCACTGGGGAACCTCCTTGTCTGTGAACACCTCGACCATACCAACGAATTAGGAAGAAATCGTTCCTATTGGTCTGTTAACGTTTCCTCGGGATGGATTCCTCGGCTCGGCTCCTTCGACTGCTTTCGCTGCTCCAGACGCCTCGGGATTGGACAGGAATGGAGCTCGCGGAGCGGCTCGAGGTGAGCACGCGCACCGTTCGCAACGACATCGAGCGGCTGCGCAGCCTCGGCTACCCGGTGCACGCGACGCGCGGCGCGATCGGTGGCTACCGACTGGAAGCCGGCGCAGCCATGCCCCCGCTCCTCCTCGACGATGACGAGGCCATCGCGGTCGCCGTGGGATTGCGGACGGCCGCCGGCGGAGCCGTCGGTGGGATCGAAGAAACCTCCCTGCGTGCGCTCTCGAAGCTCGAGCAAGTGATGCCATCGCGACTTCGACGGAAGGTGAACGCGCTGCAAACGTTCACCGTGCTCGTCCCTCGCGACGAGCGCGAGTCGACGGTCGATCCGAACGTCCTGACGATGCTCGCCGCCGCCTGCCGGGATCACGACCGGATCGGGTTCACGTACCACGATCGCGAGCGGGTCAGGTCGCGTCGGGAGGTCGAGCCCTATCGACTCGTCAATTGGGGTCGGCGCTGGTACCTCGTCGCGTGGGACGTGGAGCGTGCGGACTGGCGGACCTTCCGGGTCGATCGACTGACGGTGCGGCTGCCGCTCGGCCAGCGGTTCTCGCCGCGGCCCCTACCCGAGGATGATGTCGCGGCCTTCGTGGCGCGCGGCATCGCCGAGTCCGCCTGGCGGTATCGAGCCCGGGTCGTCGTCCACGCGTCGGCCGAGACAATGGCCGACCGGATCGGCCGATGGGTCGGCACGATCGAGCCGATCGATGTCGATACGTGCGTGGTCGACATGGGCGCCGACACCGTCGAGACCCTGGCCGTGTACCTGGGGATGCTGGGCGCCGACTTCGACGTCGACCGCGACGGCGAGCTCGCCGTGCAGCTCGGTCGCCTGGCCGAACGCTACCGGGCGGCCGTCAGCGCCTGACCGCCGCGATCGCGCGTTCCACCTGCGCGATGTGGAACCGGTCGTGGCCCGCCAAGAGACGGATCGTGAGCTCGTAGCTCTCGGGTCCGCGCTCGCGGTGGATGCCCAGGCGGGTCCGCTCCTCCTCGCTGCGCGTCGCCCAGAGCTGCCGGTTCGCGGTCCGCAGGGCGGCGAAAAGCGCGAACAGGTCGTCTGGCTCGTCCTCGCGATGGCGCAAGCCATCCACCCAGCGATCCTGGTCATAGGGGACGATATCGGGCTGGTCCTCGGCGAGGATCCAGCGGACACGGGCACTGACCACGAGCTCGGCGTCGACGAAGTGGCCGAGGCATTCGAGGACCGACCACTCGGCCGGCGCCGGTCGGACGCGGAGATGCGGGCCGGCTTCGGTGACCAATTCCCGCAGGCGCTTCTCGGTGGCCGCGATGACCATCGCCGGGTCGTCGTCCCCGAGCAGGGACAGCAGCATGTCCTGGTAGGCGGCGGGCGTGGCGACCGGGTCGATCGTGGTCTTCGTCATCCCGCGATGGTGCCGCATCGCCTGGCTCTATTGCTAGACCCAGGCTGCGACCATTCGATAGGGCCAGACGACCCGCGATACCGACCCGCAACATGTTCGCGTCCGAGTGGCTGCCGACCGCACCCGATGTCGCGCTCTACGCTCGCCGCACGATGGGCAACAGCCGTCCTGGCGTAGCTGTGGGCTGCTCCGTCCGTCGAGTAGCGAGGAGGTGACCGCGATGCTGCATCCGCCGGATCCCGAACTGCGTCACCCGATCGCCGTCCGCGACGGGGCGAGTGCGCCGGTCACCTGTGCTGCGTGTGGTTGTCGACTGAGCCTGACCGGCGAGGCCTGGTTCCACTTCAACCCGCTTGGCGGCCGCGATGCCCGAGGCTGTCGGGTGACCTGCGTCGATGCCGCCCACGACGCCAGCGGACGGCCGGTCTCGCTCCCGGTCTGAGCCGTCGTACCGGGCGCGGCCCGGCATTGACTAGCTCGACGGCGTTTCGTCCACCACGATCCGATATCCCACGCCACGCACTGCGACCACGTGCGGGCCGCCGGCCGTGTCGACCTTGGCGCGCAGCCTGGCCAGATGGGGCTTCAGCCAGAGGAGGTCGGGATCGGTCTCGGCCGGCCAGCCCGCCCGCGCCAGCTGAAGGTGCGGGACGATGTCGCCGCGAGCCCGCACCAACGCCTCGAGGAGGCGGAACTCCGTCGGAGTGAGGGACAGCGCGGTGTCGCCGACACGCGCCTCGTGCCGCCCCGGCTCGAGGACCAGCGGTCCCGCCTCGAGCGGACCGGCCGGCGCGCCCGAACCTGCGGCGGAGCGATCGACACGCCGCATGATCGCCGCGATCCGTGCCAGCAGCTCGGCCTTGCCGAACGGCTTCACGAGGTAGTCGTCAGCCCCGATCCCGAGCGCCCGCACCTTGGCGGCTTCGCCGCTCTCGCCCGAGACGACCAGGATCGGTGCCTGCCCCACGGCGCGCATCTGGCCGGCGACCGAGAAGCCGTCCGGGCCCGGCATCGCCAGGTCGAGCAGGACGAGGTCCGGGTGCTCGTCGCGGAAGCGCTTCACGGCGGTGAGGCCGTCATAGGCGGTAATGACCTGATGCCCCTCGGTCCCGACCAGCGCCGTGATCGCCCCGACCATCGCGGGGTCGTCATCGACGACGAGGATCCTGAGGGGGCGACTCGACATGCTGATCATGATCCTCCTGTTCGAGTATCAGACCGCGACGGCGGCCGGCAGGGCGACGACGAACCGGGCGCCGTGGGGCCGCGCGGGCTCGCACCAGAGGTGGGCGCCCATCGATTCGCCAAGGCGCTTCGCGGCGTAGAGTCCGATCCCGGAACCGCGTGCCGTGTGCGTGTCGCGTCGTGCGTAAGGCTCGAAGATCCGCTCTCGCCACTCGTCGGGGATGCCGGGCCCCTCGTCGGTCACGCCGAGGTGGACGACGCCCTCGACGAGCTCCCAGTCGATCCGAATGGTGGTGTCCGACGGCGCGTATTTGACGGCATTCTCGACCAGGTGCTCGACGATCTGGCGGAGGCGCGACGGGTCGGCCAGCCCGTGCAGGCGGGGCGTGCCGTCGGCGACCACGCGATGACGGCCCAACAACGGCGTCAGCGACGCGAGCACCTCCCGCACCAGCACCTCGACATCCACGGGTTCGACGGCCGCGGCATCCTCCGGCACGACCCGGACCGAGGCCAGGATCGAGTCGACCAGCCGATCCAGTCGCTCGATCTGTTCGAGCGTGGCGTCGTGCCACTCGGCACGGGTGCGCCGACGCTCGATGTCGCGCGATTCCCGGCCGTCGAGCGACGGCTCATCGGCGAGCAGGTCGGTATACGCGCGAACGACGGCGAGTGGCGTGCGCAGCTCGTGGGTCACCAGCGCGATCAGCTCATTGCGGGCCTCGTCGATGGCCTTGAGCGTCTCGACGCGTGCCTCTGCCTCCGTTTGCTGGCGGCCCTTTTCGACGATCCCCGCGAGCAGGTCCGCCACGGCGCTCAGCTGGGCCACGTCCGATCGGCTGAAGTCGCGCGGCCGCTCGGTCTGGACGTTCAGGACACCGACGATCTGGTCGTGCCAGGTCAACGGGACGCTCAGCATCGAGGTCACGAACCGGCGCTGGTCGATGCCCCGGACCCACAGGAAGCGAGGGTCGGCCTTGACGTCGGGGATCACGAGTGGCTGCTGGGTGGCCGCGACCGATCCCGTCACGCCCTCGCCGAACGGGACCCGTGCCCGGCCGATCTGGAAGCGGTCGAG
>JBIOWA010000131.1:0-17380 GCA_044868045.1 Candidatus Limnocylindrales bacterium | reverse complement strand
GCCGGGCTGACCGGCTTTCTCGTCAACCCGATCTGGTACGGCTGGCTCGGGCTGATCCTGCGCAGGTAGCCCTGCGCCAACGTCGAACCACGAACAACGCGCGGCGCGACGGTATCGCGCTGGTCGTGATCGCGGGCCCCCGCAAGGCGCTGTCCACGCTCCGAGATGACCTAGCCGCGGCCGCGCCGGACCTCCCCGTCGTCGTGGCGGGCGATGCACTCTCGCCGGCGTTCGGAACTGATAGATGACCTAGCCGACCACCGCTCGCGGGAACGGACGTGCCGCGGCCGGTTGGTTGGCGAGGTCCCGTCTCGCGATGAGGTACCAAGTCTCCATGTCGCCCTTGCCCTTGACGGTGACCATGCCGCGGTACTCGCAGACGAACTCGTCCTTGAGGAGCTCGTAGGTGGCGCGGGTGATCTGGATGCGATCCGGCGTGCCCTGGGACTCCATCCGGCTGGCCGTGTTCACCGCGTCGCCCCACAGGTCGTACAGGAAGCGCTTGCGGCCGATGACGCCCGCGACCACCGGCCCGGAGTTGATGCCGATCCGGAGCACGAGGTCGAGATCGCCGACCGCACCGTCGGAGCGCGTGGCGGCGACCATGTCCAGCGCCAGCAGGGCGAGGACACGCGCGTGGTCGGGCCGCGGGTCCGGGACGCCCGACGCGACCATGTACGCGTCGCCGATCGTCTTGATCTTCTCCAGGCCGTAGTGCTCGGCGAGCGTGTCGAACTCGCCGAACAGTCGATCGAGCAGGCCGACGACCTCGACCGCCGAGAGGCCGTCTGATCGAGGCGTGAAGTCGACGACGTCGGCGAACAGCACGGAGGCAGCCGGGAACTGGTCGGCGATGGTCTGCGGCGAGGACTTCAGGCGCTCGGCGATGGAGCCCGGCAGGATGCTCAGCAGCAGGTTCTCGGCCCGCTCCTGCGCGCTCCGCAGCCCGACCAGCGCGTCCTGGCGCTGCTTCGCAAACAGCGCCAGCAGCGTGAACACGATCACCCCGCCGACCGAGATGTTCAGCGCGAGCATCAGGCTCGAGAACCATTCGGGCAGTGGCGACGGGGCGCGGAGAACGGCTGCGGCGATCCCAGAGCCGAGGAACAGGACGAGCCAGGCGACGAACCAGCGGATCCCCGAGCCGACGCCTCGAAACACCAGGGCCCCGAGCGGCGCGAGGATGCCCCAGAAGCCGACGCCACCCGTCGGCAGGAACCCGCCGATCGCGATCATCGACAGGGTCGGCGCGAGGGCGATGTCCAGGAGCTGGATGTTCAGGAGCAGGTCGAAATTGCGCGTTCGAGCGAAGACGGCGATCGACGCCACGGAGATCACGGCGTACAGCACGGCGACCCAGCCCGTCCAGGCACCGAACGCGAGGTACAGGACCGCCCAGATCCCGGAGATGGGCAGGATCAAGATCGCGATCAGGACGAGGAGCGCCTTCTGGAGCCGGGTCTCCTCGTCATCGCGCGGCTCCGCGCCAATCTCGGCTAGCCGCGCGAGCACCGAGTCCAGCAGCCGTCGGAAAGACGTCACGAGTCGAGGATAAGCACCATCGACACGGTCAGAAGCATTCGCGTGCGGGCTTCGACACCGGGGTCAGCACGGGTTGGTCGATCATCGTCGGCTCGACACAGACTGGTTCGGTCGCGGATCGCTCGGTCCCGCGATCACGAAGCGTGACGTATGCGAAGGTCGCGAGCCCGATACCGACCACCGCGGCGATCGCCGCGGCCACGTGCATGCCGTCGGTGAATGCAGTGCGAGCGACGGCCAGGAGGGTGTCCGCCGTCCCAGCCGGCAGCGCGCTTGCCACCCCGACCGCCCCGCCGAGGGTGCCCCTCGCCGCGTTCGCGGCGTCAGGCGGAAGCGCTGACAGCAGCGCGGGGTCGAGGGCGCTTCGGTAGATGGCGACGCCGACGCTGCCGAGGAGCGCTAGCCCGAGCGCGCCGCCGAGCTCGGCGCCGGTCTCGCTGATCCCTGACGCGGCGCCGGCGCGCTCAGGCGGCGCCGAGCCGACGATCAGCTCGGTCGTCAGGCCGAACACTGGCGCCAGGCCAAGCGAGATGATCACTGAGGCGATCACCAGGAGCGCGAGTCCGTTCGACGTCGGGACCTGCGTCAGCAGGACGAGGCCGAGGGATCCGAACGCCAGGCCGCCGCTGATCAGGAACGCCGGCTTGACACGCTGGACGATCCGGGGCGCCGCCTGCGAGCCGATGATGAAGCCGATCGCCGACGGCAGCGACAGCAACCCCGCCTGGAGCGGCGCCAAGCCCGCGACGAGCTGCAAGTACTGGGCGACGAACAGGAAGTAGCCGACGGCGACGAAAATGGCCAGGAAGTTGACGACGAGCGCGGCATTGAACGCAGGGACCCGGAAGAGCGCCAGGTCGATCATCGGGTCAGCCAGCTGGCGCTGTCGGCGGACCCAGGCCACGCCGACGAGCAGGCCGACAACGAGCGCCGCGACCGGGAGCAAGCTGAGGCCGTCCTGGGCGATCTGCTTGAGCCCGAAGATCACCGTGAGCACGGCCGCGACCGCCATCACCGCGCTCAACGGGTCGAGCCGCCCGGCTTCCGGGTCGCGGTACTCGGGCAGGATGCGCGGACCGAGGATGAGCAGCGCCGCCATGACCGGGATCGCGAGAAGGAAGACCGAGCCCCACCAGAAGAACTGAAGCATGATCCCGCCGAGGATCGGCCCCACAGCACTGCCTGCCGAGAAGGCTCCGATCCAGACGCCGATCGCGATCGTCCGCTCTCGCGGGTCCCGGAACATGTGGAAGATCAGCGACAGCGTCGATGGGGCGAGCGTGGCGCCAGCGATCCCCAGCGCCGCCCGGCTGACGATCAGCATCTCCGGCGTCGTCGAGAACGCGGCGAACAAGGATGTGACCCCGAAGGCCGCCGCGCCAATGAGCAAGAGCCGCCGGCGGCCGATGCGGTCGCCCAGGCTGCCCATCGTGATCAGGGCGCCAGCCACGAAGAAGCCGTAGATGTCGATGATCCACAGCAGCTCGGTGCTCGACGGCCGCAGGTCGGCGCTCATCTTCGGCACGGCAAGGTGGAGCACCGTCAGGTCCATCACGTACATGAGTGCCGCCAGGGCGAGCACGGCCAAGCCGAGCCATTCGCGTCGGGTGGCCTTGGGCGCAGGCGCCGCTTCGGTCGTGATCATGCTTCCTTCCGTGTAGCCAAAGACCGCGGGTTGGCAAACCAGCGGTCGCGGACCGAGAGCTTATCGAACAGCATGGAACCTCCCGGAATGGGGTGCTACGCGTCGCCCGTCGGGCAGCGTGCGCGGTTCGCCGTAGGCGATCCAGTCGGCGGCGAGTGCGCCCATGATCGGCGAGAGCTGGATCCCAGAGCCGCCACCGCCCACGGCGAGAATCACCGAAGGGTGACCCGGTGCGGGTCCGACGATCGGCAGGCCATCAGGGCTCACCGGGTAGAGGCCGGCCCACGCCCGTTCGACATCGGCGAGCGGGAGGTCGGGCATCCGGCGCTCGAGCATGGCCCGGGTCTCGGCGAGATAGTCCTCGTCGGCCCCTTGGTCGTAGTCGTCGGGATCGACGCCCTCGCCGACCAGTTCCTCGCTATGGAGGCCGGCGAGCACGTGCCGCGGGTCGTCGTAGGTCGCGACGTACAGGCCGCGCGTTCCCGTATGCGGGATGTAGTCCATGACCATCGGCAGGGAGCGCTCGAGCGGCTGTTCGAGCCGCCAGATGCCGATCTGGTTGCGCAGCGGGATGACCGGCACGTCGACGCCGAACAGTCGGCCGATCTGCGCCGCCCACGGACCGGCAGCATTCACGACGACATCGCATTCAACGAGGCCGTCCGTCATGTCGAGCCGCCACCCCGACGCCGTCCGTGAGGCCGCGACGACCCGCTCGCCGGTCCGCACGCGTGCGCCGCCCGCCTCGGCCAAGCCGGCGAGGATCCGGCAGTAAGCAGGACCGTCGATCCGCCCATCGCGCGGACCGAACAGCCCGCCCGCCACGCCGTCGGCTCGAAGCCACGGGGCGAGATCGCGCACGCCATCGACGTCGAGCACGGCGGCATCGTCGATGCCGAGCTCCCGTTGGAGCCGCGCGCTGGCCTCGAACGCTTCGAGCGCGTCGTCATCCGGCGCGAGTCGCAGGTAGCCGATCTCCTTGATCTCGAGACCTGCGTCGCGATGCAGGCGTCGGAACACGTGCATGCTGCGCGCCCGCAGCTCGATGTCGAGCGGGTCGACGTACTGGCTCTCGATGAAGCCCGCCGAACGACTTGACGAGCCCGCCGCGAGGTCATCCGCCTCGAGGACGTTGACCTCGGTGATCCCACGTTGGACGAGACTCCAGGCGGTCGACAGCCCGACTGCGCCGCCGCCGATGATCGCCACCGAGCTTGTCACGGGCACACCATACCGACACCGACGCTACCCGGATGGCCGCGGCGAAACCGTCGCGTCGGTTTGGTGGTCCTCCTCCCCAACCTGGCCGGTAGCCTGACGCCCACGCACCCGAGCCGTCGCGACCTCTACCGGACGTGCTCCTCCGGGAGCTCGTACCAGGGCATCCGCCGCCCTATCCGAGCTCGCGCTCGCCAACGGACCGACTTCGGAGCCGCCGCAATCGCCGTGCGGATCTCGCCGATGCGCGACCGCAGCCGGTCGCCGTGCGTGGGGTCGAGACGGCCCGTGGCGTCTTCGAGTCGATCTAGCGTGTCGGAGGCCGTGGTGAACCAGCCCCAATCGGCGCCCGTGATCGCGGCGATCCGATCCAGGCCGATGACGTCACCGTCGGCCTCGCTTCCAGTGCTGTGCTGATCGATCAGGGCGAGCGCATCGACGACGTCCTTCGGGTTGAGCTCGACCACCTGGAGCTTGGTCAATAGCAGGTCGGCTGCGAGGAGCGTCCCCGATGGGTCTGCGAGACGGCCGTCGAGCGGCAACGCGTGGCACATCGCGAATCGGCCGACGAAGACATCGAGTTGACGATCGTTTGTGCGATCCCAGTACAGCTGTCGCTTGTGGCCGTACAGCGCATTGAACTTGCGATCCGCTTCGTAGCCCGCGGCAACCAGCACCCGCTGCAGGTCGCCTTCTCGTCTGTTGCCAACGACGAAGTCGATGTCGGCGTACTTCCGCTCGAGCGCCGGCGGCAGTGGGGTATGCGCGTGGAGGCCGACCGCGACGCCGCCGAGGATCCGAGCCGGAATCTGTGCAACGTCGATGGCGACCAGGAGTCGGCGCGCCTCGGTGGTGACGTCGGACGCGGGCGTATTCACCCTGCGAGAAGCTGGTGGCGCGCGACCCCTTGCTCGGACAGCGTCACGATCGCACCGCGCAGAATGCCGTCACCGTACTCGCTCCCGGGATTGACGCACAGGGTTCGACCGATCTTTGCGGTTCCGCGCGACTCGTGGATGTGGCCGTGAAGCGCGAGCGGCGGTTGATAGCGCTCGATCGCCTGCCGGACGGCAGTCGACCCGACGCCCGTGATCACCGGCGCTCCGCCCTCCACCACCGGTGACAGGTCGGGCTTGAGGAGGGCGGCCTTGTCGAGCTGGCTGTCCTTCGGCGGAACGTGGAGGTTGAAGATCGCCCGCTCCATCGTCGGGAGCCGTGCGGCCTCGGTCTCGATCTTGGTCAGCAGCTCATCTTCCGGCAGCTCACGCGGCGAGTCCCACGGGGTGGGGTTCGACCAGCCGCAGCTGATCATCCTCCAGCCCGCGGGCAGCTCCACTACGCGACCCTCCGGGTTTTCGACTCGGCCGCCTCCAGCGAGGACGGCATCGATGAACGGTGGATCGTCGTTGGCCGGCCCGAGGTAGACCCGGACGTCGGTATCGGCCAGGCGGTCATCGGCGATTTGCAGCCAACGCTCGAGGGTCTCGGTCATCTTGGCCTGGAAGAGTCGATCGACGGCTCCCCGATCGCTATCGAGGGCGGCGATCTCGTCAAGGGTCGTGTCGTATGGGTAGTAGCCCGAGTCGGCGATCAGCTTGCGGAGCTGGCCGACCTCGTCGCGGCTGACGACGCGTTCCTGACCGGCAAGCCGCACCCGGAAGCGGCCGCCGCCGATATCGACGATCGCGACGAGCATCTTGCCGGTCATGTCGCCGCCCATCACGAGCACCTGGCAGTCGTAGAACTTTGCGGCGTTGATGAACTTCTTCCAGCAGACGTCCGAGCCGTGGATGTCGGTCGCGAAGAACAGCTTGAACTCGGTCATCGGCGGGTGGCGACGCGGTCGCCCATGACATGCTGTCGGAGTCGCTCGACGCCAGCACCGAGGTCCGACATAGCCGATCGCGTCGGTCTGATCGCGGCGACCGCCTGCGCGACACGCGCCAGTTGCTGGTACGGTCCGGGCAGTGGTCCGTCGCCGAATGCGCCGAACATGCCGATGGTCTCGGCTGCCGCCACCGTCCCGCAGGCTGCCGCGACCACGGGGTGGCGGGTGACCAGCCAGCCGACGACGAAGCCGCCGCAATACGCATCGCCCGCTCCGGTCGGGTCGACCACCCGCGTGGGCAGGGCGGGGACAAGCACGGAATGGCCGTCCCTGCGCACGACCGACCCGCGGGCGCCGAGCTTGACTGCGACGACCGCCGGCTCCCAGGTATCGAGTCGCTCGGCGGCGGCGAAGCCGAATCCGATCGGGTCGACGATGTCGATGTCCGGAAACAGCAGGCGAACCTCGAGCTCGCTGGGCATGAAGACGGCACCATCGACCAGCGCCCGGAGCCGGTCGTCGAAGCCGACGATGTAATCCTCGTGCGGGTCCAGCGACGCTGGAACCCCGGCCGCGCGCGCCGCGGCGATCCCGACCTCGTGCGCCTCGATCGGCATGGCCGCGAGGTGGAGCCAGTCGGCGCCCGTTAGCGCGGCGTAGTCGGTCTCGATGGGGGAGGTGAGCAAGAGCCGCTCCTCCGCGCCAAGCCACTCGAATGTCCGGTTGCCGTCGGCGGCATACGTGACGCGGTAGTGGACAGTCGGCCCGACAGTCTCGCGGACGAGCTTGATATCGATCCCGGCGGCGACCATCCGGTCCAGATACGCCGGCGGGTAGTCGTCCCCGACCACGGTCAGGATCTCGGCTGTGCCGCCCCATTGGGCGACTGCGATGGAGGCGTAGAGTGCGTCGCCGCCCGGAGCGTCCGGGAACGACCCCGTGGGAGTCACAGTGTCGTCGAGGCTGAGGTTGCCGGCGACGACGACGCGGTGGCTCACCCGGCCCCCTCGGGAGCCCGCGGCGCCCCCAGCCCATATCGCTCGTTCGCGATACCTCCCGCGTCGGCTGGGGAGATGACCCCCGCCTCGGTGATCAGGCCCGCCAGGGCGTCGCCGGGCACGGTGTCGGTCAACGGGTTTCGGAATTCGTAGCCGGCTGCCTTCCACTCGAGCGACTCCGGGACGCCGTCCGGGTCCTCGAGCTCATTCAGGGCGCGCAACGCGGGTGACACCTCCGGCATCAGCTTCCAGAGGTCGGTGACGGCATAGACCGGCACGCCCACCCGTTGTCCCACGAGCCCGATCGTCAGCGCACCTGGACTCGTCAGCACCGAGCCGTCGGGAAGGACGGCATCGGCACCGATCAGGCAGAGCCGCAGGCCCATCGACGCGACGGCCCAGCCAACGCCGGCATCGGTGACGACGATCGCTCTGTGACCGACCGATACGGACTCTCGCGCCACGCGGATGCCGTCGGTCCGACGAGAGCGACAGGCGGTCGCCACGACCGTCAGGTGCTTGCCGTCTGCCGCGGCCTGGCGGACGACGGCCTGCGTCGAGCGGTCCGCGAAGTCGTGGACGAGGATCCGGTCTCTGTCCGAGAGCAGCGCTGAACCGGCGTGCGCCATCGTCACGGACGCCTCAGCCATCACTCGACTGGCGCGTTGGTAGGCCTCCGCCATGCGGGCGACCACGGTCGCACGCGGGCCGCCGACGCCGCCGGCGAGTACCGCGTCGATCATGTTTCGAACCCCGGGCTGATGGAGCGTCGTCTGGCCGACGGCGTGAAGATGGCCGACGAGGTCGTCGATGGCCGCGGTGAGCTCGCGGTCGTCGCCCGACCAGCCGCGGACCAGTTCGACCAGGGCCTGGGCCGCGAGCTGGGCGCGGGCACGGGCACCGGGCGGATGCGGATCCGCGAAGGCTCGCACAGGCGCCTGGACTGCGGGCGGAAGCGCATCGATCCAGGCTTCGTCAACCATGCGCCCGTACAGTACGGCGCGCCGGGAGGGGCCCGGCGCGCCAGTTCCGATCCGTCGAATGCGGAGCGATCAGTCTGGCGGGATAGAGCGGTACACGAGGTTCGTGTCGATACCACGGCCCCGGTTGTAGTACCAGGCGCCCAGATACCACACGATCCCAGTGGCGATGACGATCCCGGCCACCATGAGCGAGATGTCGCGCGTGACGCCGAAGAAGCTGTTGATGTCGTTGTTGGTGACAAACAGGAAGAGCTGGCCGCCCAGGACGACGACCGCGGCCGCGCCGGCGAGCGCGATCGACGGGACGCCGAAGATCGTCCGGCCGCTGGCCGCCTGCCAGACGTCCCGCATCCGGTACGGGAAGACGATGCCGGCGATCCCCACGATGATGTAGGCGATGATCTGGGCCATCAGCGCCCCGAGCAGGCTGGCCTGTGGGATTGCTATCAGGCCCAGGATCGACAGCTCGCCGGCGATCGTGCACAGGATGATCGCGTTCCGCGGGCTATGCGTTCGCTCGTCGACCTCGCCCAGCGCCGCCGGGATCATACGGTCGAGCGAGGCGGCCAGCATGTAACGCGTGGCCTGCAACTCCGACGCTGGGGTCCCGTTGAGGGCCCACGCGACGAAGCCCAGGAAGATGATCAACGCGATGATGATGTTGCCGCCGAGGATCGAGCCGAGGAAGTTGATCCCGGCCGGCACACCGAGATCGGCGCCGTGGTTAGTTGCGAGGAAGCCCAGCGAGGTCACCCACTGTTCCCCGAGCCCCGAGACGACCAGCCAGAGGACGGCGGCCAGCATCAGTCCGTTGAACAGGATCGAGCCGAACAGCGCATACCACATGGACCGGCCGGCGCGCTTGATCTCGCCGCTGATCTGCGCAGGTCCGACGCCGAAGCCAACAACGAAGAAGACCCACGGCAGCATGAGGATCGTGGCGCCGAGGTCGAAGCCACCGGACGGACCCGTGTAGCCGAGATCCTGCGCCTTGGGGACGATCTGGTCGTACGTGAGGCCACTACCCTGGCCGGCCACGAAGCCGTCCCACGCGGTCTTCATGCCACTGGCGCCGCTGATCACCGCCAGCAGGGCAGGGATGATGACCGCAGCGAACGCGAAGATGATGGTGATCCGCTGCCAGCCCCAGTACCGACGCGTCAATACGAGGTAGGCGAAGAGGACGTTGACGACAGATCCAACGACGAACGTCCCGAGCGGGGTGGCGATCGTGGTGCCGAGGTCGGCAAGCCCGCTGATGCCGGTCGTCTGGGCCAGGATCTGGAGGGTCGGCGGCAGGGTGAACTGGCACAGCGCCCAGGCATTGAAGCCGATCCAGAAGAAGATCAGCCAGATCGCCTGGTTCCAGCCGAGGATCCAGCCGATGAACGGATGGATCGCCCTCGACGTGAAGACGTAGTCGCCACCGGATCGCGGCATTGCCGCCGCGAACTCGCTGTAGACCCACTGGATCGAGAAGGCCATCAAGAGGGTGCCGATGATCGCCGCCACGATCATGTTGCCGTTCGGGAAGAAGGCCGGGGCCTGCTGGAGCATGAAGAGCGCGCCGAGGCCCACGTTCATCCCGACCGCGTTGAACAGGAACGCATCCGTGACCGAGATATCCCGTACAAGGCCCGTCGCCTTCCGGAGGAATAGTCCCTCACCAGCCCCTGCTGCGGCGTCGATCGTGTCCATCGAAGCCTGTGCCATGTGGACCCTCCGCTCTGCCCCCATGGAGATGACCGGCATCCCTCCACGCCGGTGCCCGCGTCATCGGGCAAATCTCATGAGATTATAGGATAGGGTCGGCTGTCAACGCCCTGCGGGGTCATCACCCGGCGGCCTCGACTGCTGTCCGCGCCGCGACCTCGGCGAGGGCGATGTCGTCGTCGGTCGACGCGCCGGAGACCGCCGCGACGCCGATCAGCTGCCCGTCGGCGACGATCGGCACGCCGCCGCCCACCGTCATCAACGGCCCAACGTGGTGCATTCCGTGGAAGTACTCGGGCTCCGTGTCGAGGTCATCCTTGAGTGAGGCCGCGAAGGATGCGGTCGAGCGCCATGTCAGGGCCACGGTGCGGCACTTCCGCGCCGCCGACTCGGCCGCCAGCGGCGGGACGCCGTCCATCCGGGCGAGGGCGACGAGATCCCCGGATGCGGCGGCCACCGCTACGACGATACCAACGCCGCGGGCGGAGGCCTGCGCGGTCACCGCCGCGATCGCGGCCTGGGCTGCCGCCAGGGAGACGATGCCGCCTGGGCCAGGCGGGTGTGTGCTTTCGGCCACGGCGCTTCTCCTGTGGGCCTTAGGCGGGCTCGCCCCGCGTGTCACGGTGGATGGTCTCGTAGTGTTCCCGCTCGTGCTCGACCGTCGGGAAGCCATACGACCGCGTTCCGAGCGTTTCTGCGACGAATAATCCGGTCATCGCCAGTGGTAGGAACGTGAGCAGACCCGACGTCGCCTCGTCCAGACCGGCCGCGATCGGCAGGTGGCGCACAGCGGTCAGTCCAGCCGGCGGCGGAACGTCGCTCACGAGGAAGGCCTGAGCGCCAATGAACGCCATTTCTTCGAGGAGCTCGAGCGCGCGGTCGTGCGAGGCGCCCGACGGCGCGACCACGACGATCGGGGTCGATGGCCCACTAATGAAATATTGCTCGTGCGCCCACTCTTCGAGGTCCTGGGCCACGCCGTAGCGCTGGGGCCCTTCGAAGAGCTTGGCGGCCCCGAAGGCCGCAGCGGCGCGCGATGGACCTGCCCCGAGGAACGTCGTGATGGGTGCGGCGGCGATGACCTCGGCCGCGCCCCGAGCCGCCGATTCCGCGCTTGCCAAGGTGTCCCTGGCCAGCTCTCGAACGCGAGCGAGGGCGTCATCGAGCGCTTCAGCCTCGGCCACCCGGCCGCCCACTAGCGCGAGCTCAGACGCGAGAACGAGTAGCGCCGTGATCATCGCCGCGTAGGTGCTGGTCCCCGGGGAGAACCCGAGCGTGGGAACCTCCATCAGGATCGGTCGCTCGACTGTTGCGGCGAGACGCCCGGCTGGGCGTCCAGTCAGCGCCATGGTGTGCCAGCCGAACCGGTGGGCGGTCGCCGCGGCCTCGATCGTCCTACCCACCTCGCCGCTGTACGACACCGCGACGAGCAACGGCGCGGGTCGACTGCGCACGTAACGCACCTCGTAGCGGGCGAGCTCGAGCGCCTCGACCGCCCGGCAGCGAACGCCGGCCGCGCGCTCGAACGCCAGCCGGACAGCGATGCCCGCGAAGTGGGAGTCACCGCAGCCGGACAGGATGACTTCGTCGAGGCCGGGGCCGATCTCCGCAGCGAACTCTCGAAGCGCCGGACGCAGCCGGTCGACCTGATTGGGAATGACGTCGGGAATCGACGCGATCTCCCGGCGCATCACGTCGATCGCACGCGCGTCGGTGCGTGACGTCCCGGACGCGCTCATTCCGTGCTGCGAGTCGGTGCTAGCGCCATGCCGCCGTCGGTGCCCCGCAGGCTCGTCATCGTGAATACGAAGCGATCGGCCCGGTAGAGCACCCAAGCGGCTTCGACGATCCGTCCAACGTTGTCCTGGGTAACCGAAGCGATCCGGACGAGCGTGGATCCTTCACCAAGGCGCAAGAGCCGCGCCTCCTCTTCCGTCGTTCTCCCGACCTCGATCCGGCTCCGTGCCAGCCCGAGGCGGACCCCGAACTCCGACTCGAGCGTGGCGTAGAGGGACCGGCCCGAGTCGAAATCGTCGAAGTCGGCGAGGCGCCCGAACGACGTCGCGGGCAGCCAGGCGTCGAGGATCGCGGCCGGTTCCTCCGCGACCCAGGCGAGCCGCCGGAGGCGGACCACGCGCGTGCCGACCCGCAACCCGAGCGCGCCGGCGATGATCGCGTCTGCGGGCATGCGCCCTTGCTCGAGGACCTGCATCCGCATCGCCACGCCACGACGGCGGAGGCTATCCGTGAAGCTCGTGAGAAGGTCGATCTCCTCCTCGATCCGCTGTTCACGGACGAACGTGCCGCGACCCTTCTGTCGAGACAGGAGACCCGCAGCTGCAAGGTCGAGGAGGGCCTGGCGGACTGGCGCGATGCTGACGCCGAATTGGCGGGCGTATTCCTCCTCGGTCGGCAGGCGTGTGCCAGGACCGAGCCTGCCGGACGCGATCTCCTCCTCCAGCGAACGACGGATCTGGAGGTGGAGCGGCACGGCGCTGGCACGGCTGATCACACCCGACATGGCGACATATTCTTATAAGAAGTCAAGCCAACGCGCACGGAAAGTGGGATGCCTCCATGCTCTTCCGCGGCGGACGGGTGGTCGTCGGCGACGAGGTTCGTGTGGTTGACATCCGTGTCCGCGATGGACTGATCGCCGAAATCGGTACAACCTTGGCATCAGATGGAGATCGCGTCATCGACTTCGACGGTCTCCACGTTCTCCCCGGCGCGATCGACCCACACGGCCACCAGTGGGAACCCGGCTTCACTCCAGCTCCGGACTTCGCCGACGTGAGCGCGAGTGCGGCCGTTGGCGGCGTAACGACCTTCCTCGATCATCCCCTGACGCCGCCAGTCGTCCTCGACCGACGATCGTTCGAGGCGAAGGCAGCGCTTGGCGAACGCACCTCAGTGATCGACTTCGGGCTCCACGCCGGGACCGCCCCCGATCGCCTGGACGAGCTCGGACAGCTTTGGGACGCCGGGGCCACCGGCATCAAACTCTTTACCTGCCCGACCGGGACGGCGCTCGACGGCTTCGATGACCCGGATCGCCTTCGAGCCGCCTTCGAGCGGATCCGTGCTCTCGGCGGGCTCGTGCTCGTCCACGCCGAGGACGCTGGAACGCTCGATCGGTGCAGCGCCACGCTACGGGCGTCCTGCGGCGGCGGTGCCCGGGATTTCGACTCCTGGCACACGTTGGAGGCCGAAACGATCGCGGTCGATCGCGTCCTCGAGCTCGCGACGACGACAGGCGCCCGGACCTACCTCGTCCATGCCAGCCATCCCGACGTCGTCGATCGTGTCCACGTCGCGCGCAATCGTGGCGCCACCATCCTCGTCGAGACATGTCCGCATTACCTCCACCTGACCAATGCAGACCTTCGCGAGCAGGGCGGCTGGGCGATGACCGCTCCACCGGTGCGCGACGGGGTGGGGCGGGCCGGCCTGCGCAAGCGCCTCGGGGACGGTCGGATCGACACCGTCGGTAGCGACCATTGCGCCATCGGTGCCGCGGGCAAGACCGGCGACCGGATGGAGGCGATCATCCCCGGTGTGCCCGGTCTGGATCTCTTCCTTCCGCTGATGCTCGACCTGGTCGCCGAAGGCGTGATCGATCTGCGGCGCGTGGTCGAAACGACAGCGGCAGCGCCGGCCCGTATCTTCGGGATCGCATCCAAGGGCGCGATCGAGGTTGGCAAGGATGCCGACTTCGCGATCGTCGATCTGGCAGGAACGGAGGCTGTCCGAGCTGCCCTCCTGCCGTGTTCGGCCGGCTGGAGCCCGTATGAGGGTCGCACCCTGCGCGGCGTCGTGGTCGAAACCTGGAGCCGAGGGGAGCGCGTAGCACGCGACGGGCGAGTCGAGGGCCGTCCGGGACGTGGTCGGTTCATCCGCAGATCGGAGGCGCTCGATGCCGGACGTTGATACGCCGAGGCCCCGCGAGGTCCTCATTCCCGCCCGGACAGGATTCGCTTTTCGGGCCGACGCCGGGACGACCCTGGACATCGTCGACGTCGCTGGCGAGCAGACGGCCGATTTCTGGGCGTACTACGAGAACGACCTGTTGGAGTACCTCTCTGCGCCGCATACGCGGATCGGGAATATGAAGCTCATGCCTGGGGTCGGCGACGTGTTCTGGACCAACCACCGACGGCCGATCATCCGGATCCTCGACGATCCGGTACCGGTGCACGATTTCCTGTCGGCCTCATGCGACCCGTGGCGGTACGAGGAGCTTGGCCACAAGGGCTGGCACGCGTCATGCCAGGAGAACCTCGAGCTCGCCATGAAACGAGCGGGCTACGGCGCCGTCGTCTGTCCGCAGCCCTTCAACATCTGGACAAACTTTCACCTCAGCCCGGACGGCACGTTCGAGATCCGCCGTCCGGCTACCAAGGCCGGCGATCACATCACGCTCCAGACCGAGATGCCGTGTGTCATCGCGATCTCCGCCTGTCCACAGGACATCACCCTGACGGCGGGTCTGAATCCCACCGACGTACTCCTTCGAATCCGATGACGATGCGGCTCGACCTGGTGGTGCCCGGCGGATTCGGGGGCGGCTGGGAGGCACGCGCCGGCGAGTACGTGACCATCATCGATCTCGAGGGCGAGCAGACCGGGGACTTCGTGGCATTCGTCGCCGACGACCCCGAGGAGTGGCTGAGTCCGGTCCACTGCCGTGAGGCGCTGCGGTCGATCTTCGTGCACGAGGGCGACCGTCTCGTTTCGAATCGGCGGCGGGCAATCCTCGAGATCGTGCACGACGACGTAGGCGTCCACGACGCGACGATCCCCGCATGTGACCCGACCCGGTACGCGCTCGAGTTCGGCGTGCCCGGTCATCGGAATTGCCTCGAGAACCTGTGGGGAAGCGTGCGAGAGCGCGGCGTCTCGATCGAGCGGATGCCCGAGCCACTCAACCTGTTCCAGAACACGCCGATCGTTGGCGACGGGCGGATCGGATTGACGGATCCCTTGAGCCGGCCAGGCCAACGAATCGTTCTCCAGCCGCTGGTCGATGTGTTCGGGTCGCTCTCGCCGTGTCCACAGGACATCATCCCGGGCAACGGCCTCGTCCCCACGCCGATGCGGATCGTCGTCGGCGATGCCCCTCTGGAGGGCTGACGCCGGTGCCGCTCCTCCTGGTCGAGCCCGAGCCAGGTCGGCTCCCGCCCGAGGCGGATGTCGAGGTCCCGGGCGGCAGCGCGGGCATTCTGGCGGTTCGTCGCGGGCAGATGCTCGCAATCGAGGCGCCTGAGGGAGCACAGGTCGCCGCGCTGTTTGCGTGGACGGCGGCGGATCCCGCCGAATGGCTGTCGCCCCATCACACGCGCGTATTCGGCGGGACGTTCCGGTTGCGCATGGGGACGCGCCTCGTGACCAATCGGCGGCGGCCGATCTTCGTGGTCGGGCGCGACAGCTTCAGGATGCACGACCTCCTGCTGCCGGCCTCCGTCGAGGCCGTCGTGGCCGTGGAGGCGGCGCTGGCGGCAGCCGATCTCGAGATGCCGCGGATCCCGGACCCGGTGAACGTCTTCCTGGAGAGCCAACTAACGGAGGACGGGCGGATCGATGTCCAAGTGTGCAGGGCGCGCCCCGGCGAGCGTTGGACCGTGCGGGTGCTCATTGATTCCAACGTGGTAGTCGCCGCTGCTCGCACTGGGGTTCGAGAGGCATCCTCGGACCCACCGAGACGGCTACGGCTGATCGTTCGGAACGAGGTGGCGACGCTGCCCGCAGATTTGCGCGAGGACCGTCCGGTCGGGCGGGTAGTGCCGGGCGAGCCGGTACGTGGTGCAGATGAACTCGGCTAGCGTCGGTCAAGGGTAGGGCAGCGAGTCGTCCGTTCATCCTCGAAGCCTCGTCCTCGAGGGTCGTGATCGATATCGCATATGTCAAGGCGGGCCGGCACGGACAACCGGCGTACGGTTGCGTACTGTTCAGCGGCATCGTGCGTACGACAACATGAGTGGGCCGCAGGACCGGCGCTTCCTCGTGGCCCGGAACCCGGATCCGGACTCGCGTCTCCCGTACCTGGTACGCCTGCCGATCGACGGCGGGTTGGTCCTCAAGGTCCGTGCGCCGTGGCCGGATACGGCTCGCGTGTTCTGCTACCGGGTGGGTCGCGGTCCGGAGGCGTGGCCGGCGGGCCTCGAGGTTATCGAGGACGTCGGGGTGCTGCTGTGCCGGCGGCGCGGTCCCGCGATCGACCTCGTACTCGATCGACCGCGCCGCGATCGATCGCAGTTCGTCGTGACGACCATCCGCGGCGGCCGTGAAGCGATCTTCTGGCAGACGCGGAAGGTGGTCGGCACGGCGCGCCCCGGCGCGCGCATCCCGGGTCGACGGGCGAGTGGCCTGGTCGACCTGGAAATCGTCGTCGACACGCGCGAGCGCTATCCGTTCCGGTTCAGCCGGCAGCAGGCGACGACGACCCGCGCTCCGCTACTGGCCGGCGACTATGCCGTCCGCAGGGCCGATGGCTCGATCGTCGCCGCAGTCGAGCGCAAGACCCTCGAAGATCTCGCCGGGTCGCTCAGCAACGGCACCCTGGCGTTCGAGCTTGCGAAGTTGGGTGAGGTGCCTCGGGCGGCGATCGTGGTCGAAGAGCGGTATTCGTCGCTCGTCAAGCACGCCTACACCCCCGCTGGGTTCCTGCCCGACATGCTGGCGCGCGTGCAGGTGCGCTATCCGGAGATCCCCATCGTGTTCGCCGAGACGCGACCCCTCGCCGAAGAATGGACCTTCCGGTGGCTCGGCGCAGCCGCGGCGGAGGACGCCGACTCGTCGCTGTAGATTCGGGGTTGGTTCTTTCGTGGTACAACCGAATCATTGTTGGTCGTACCCGTTGACGAGTGGTACGAACAAACACTAATCTGTCGCACATGACCAGACTCGCCGTGCATGCCGAGGCCCGCCTTCGCGCCAAGAGCCAGCTGACCCTCCCGGAGCCGATCGTGGAAACGGCAGGGGTCGCCGAAGGCGATCGATTCCTGGTCGAGATCGCACCCGACGATCCAGACACGATTCGCCTGCATCGCATCCGCTCCAGCTACGCCGGCGCACTGCGCGATGTTTACGGCGATCCAGCGGACTACCTCGCGGGCGAGCGCGCGACCTGGGAGTCGCGTGGCTGACCGACCGGGGCAGCTCGCCGAGGCGGTCCCGCCCGGGGCGTCGCTCCTCATCGACGGCTCGGTCGTTCTCTCCTACCTGACGGGTGCCGAGGCGGGCAGTGCGCGCGCCGAGGAGCTGTTCGACGCGTACATCGCCACAGGCCGCAATCCCGCGTCGCTGTCGATGGTGACGGTCGCGGAGATCCTCGTCCGCCCGTTCCGGCGAGGCCCGGCCGCGGTCGCTACGGCAGAGGCATTCCTTCAGCATTTCGCCGACATTCGCCTCGTACCGGTGACATACGACGTCGCGCGGGAGGGAGCGCGGCTGC
>JBIOWA010000130.1:0-34942 GCA_044868045.1 Candidatus Limnocylindrales bacterium | reverse complement strand
CGTACTACGTCATGACCGACATCGGCGACCTCGCCGGCCCCGAGGAGGACGACGTCGCGTTCGCCCATCGCCTGATCCGCGAACCGGGCGTCGCCGCCGTGCCCGGATCGTCGTTCTTCTCGCGGCCGGAGCTCGGTCGAACGAAGCTCCGCTTTGCGTTCCCGAAGCGCATAGAGACGCTGCTGGCAGCCGCGGAGCGACTGGCCAGGATCTAGGCTTCGATCGCGGCTCGCCAGGATCTAGGCTTGCGATCGCGGCTCGCCCGGATCTAGGCTTCGACCGCGACCCCGGGGACGACGTCGCGGACGATCTGGGCGATCGCGCGCCGGACTTCGGGGCTGTCGTAGCGCAGCAGCGGGTCCGGCTCGAGATTGCGTTCCTGGATCTCGCCGCCGATCCGCGTGTAGAGCACCGGGTAGATCGCGCCGGTCCCGTCGGCCTCGAGGGTCACGGCGATCGCGTCCTGCCCGCCGACATCGAGCGTGTGGGTCAGGGGCTCGACACCGTCGTCGACGAGCCCGGCGACCGGGTCGAGCGTGAACACGCGGGCGAGGTACGCGCGCTGATGCCACAGCTCGGGTGCCTCGGTCAGCTCGGTCGCGATCGTGTCGACCAGCATCTCGGGTGCGACCGACGTCCGCGGGAGCTCGACGCCGAACTGGGTCGCTGCGATCCGGCGCGCCAGCGCCTGGGCGTTGTAACGGCCTCCGTGGACGGCGCCCGAATTGGCCGGCACCCCGTGCTTCTCAAGGCCCTTGGCCGCCTGACCGATCGTGCCCGCGAAGTACACGCCGGGGAGGGTCGTGCTCTCCCACCACGGCGTCACAAGCGGCAAGCGGGCTCGTCCCGATACCGAGCAGCCGATCGACGGCAGGTCCATCAGGGGCGTCACGAATCCGGTCGCCGCGATGACATCATCGACCTCGATCGCGAGGTCGCCACCTCCATCGGTCCTGCGGAGGTGCACCGTGAGCGATCCGTCGCCGCCCTCCGTCCGCTCGATCCGCGCGAGCGCGGCATCGAGGATCGCGACGCCCCCGCCGAGGACGAAGTCCTCGTATGGCTGGACGTAGCGTGCCCGGACTCCGGCGAGCGATCGTGTCTGGACCGAGAACCGCGCGGTCGATGGCGAGGTGAGGATGATCTGGCGCGCCCACGGCAGGAGCCCATTCGCCAGCTCGAAGCCCGAGTTCTGCTTGCCGAGCATCAGCACACGGCGCCCCGCATACGACTCCGCCGGACGGACATCGGCGTAGTGGTGCGTGAACTCCATCCCGACGCCGGGCGGGGTGAATGGCTGCGCGACGCCGACCGCCACGACGAGCGCCTTCGCCCGGTAATCGCCGTCGGTGGTGTTGACGATGAACCCGGAACCCTCGGCATCCTCGACCTGCCGGGTGCCGGTCCAGCGGCAGCCATACCGGATCTCGAGTCTGGTCCGCTCGACGAACGCCGCGAGATTCGCCTCCATCTCGGGGCGGGACGGGAAATACGAGGTCCCGTCCATGAGCGCGGGCTGGATCGCCCGCGCGTCCGGCTCGTCGGCCAGCAGGCTGTTCCAGTCGTAGCGCTCATAGGCGCGCGTTCCGCGTGGGGCGGGGGCGTGCGGCTTGGTCCAGGACAGGAGCCGCTGGAAGAACGGCCAGCGACGGAACATGCCACCGGGTGACGGATCCTCGGAGATCACTGCGTGGCTGATCCCGAGTCGGCGGAGCGAGTAGGAGGCTTGAAGGCCGCCCGGCCCGGAGCCGATGACCACGACCGGATAGGCGCCCGGCGGGAACGGACGGGTCGGCTCCGTCAGGTCCCCCATCGGTTCGCCGTTCGCAGCCGGCGGGCCTGCGCTTGCAACATCCGGAACATGACCTTCGGGTTGGCGACGAGGAACGGCTCGACCCGGGGACCGGCGAGGACCAGGCAGCGCAGCTGTCGAGCCGCGACGACGTCGGCGATCGAGGGAACGCCGAGCAGGATCGACACCTCGCCGAAGAAGTCGCCTCGTGCCAGGCGGGCGCGTTCGGCGCCATCGACAAGGACCAGCGCCTCGCCGTCCACGATGATGAAGAACCCTGAGCCCGACAAACCCTGATGAACGACGGTCTCACCCTCGGCGAACATCCGCTCGTCGAAGACGTGGATGATCCCCTCGAGCTGGGGCGCGGAGAGATCGGCGAAGAGCCCGAAGCCGGCGATCGCGTCGAGCAGTTCGTCACGGTCGATCATCGCGCCCATCGTGCCACGCGACGGTCGCGCGCGTGTGACCGTGGTGCGACATCGGCATATCGGAGCGGCATACCATCCTTGACGCTCCGCCGGGCGTCGGCGCAGCATCAGGCCCACGCACGCTGAGGCGCATCGGAGGACCGTATGACCCTGACCCACGACCATCGCACCGAGCTGCTCGCCGGCACGCCGCTCCTGGCCGGCGTCGATCCCCAGGGGATCGCGATGATCGCGCAGCGGATGGTCGAAGTCGATTTCCCCAAGAACCACGTCATCGCCCGGCAGGGCGAAGTCGGGACCGGCTTCTTCCTCGTCGCCTCGGGCTCGGTCCGGGTCGTGCGTGACGGCAAGACCATCGCGCACATCGGCCAGGGCGACTTCTTCGGGGAGCTGTCGGTGCTCGACGGCCGCCCTCGGGTGGCGCAGGTCATCGCCGACGAGCCGACGACCTGCCTCGGCCTGGCGACCTGGGACTTCGAGGCGGTCGTCATGGAACAGCCCGCGGTCGCGCTGGCCGTGCTTCGTGGCCTGGCGGGCCGGCTGCGCGAGCTGACCGAAGCGCACCGACACTGACGCTCGAACCGAGCGCGCGAATGACCGAGCCGCCCGGACCGCCGACCGGGCTTGTCACCTGCCTGTTCAGCGACATCGAGGGGTCGACCCGGATCGAGCTCGCCCTCGGGACCGGCCCCTATCGCGACGTCCGCGAGCGGCATCGTGCGTTGCTTCGCGCGGCCTTCACGGCCCGTGGCGGCCACGAACAATCGACTGAAGGCGATTCCTTCTTCGTGATCTTCAGGCGCGCCACCGACGGCGTGGCCGCCGCCATCGATGCGCAGCGTGCCGTCGCGGCCGAGACCTGGCCGGCCGATGGCATCGTGCGTGTCCGGATGGGCCTGCACACCGGTGACATCGAGGCCACTGGAGCCGATGTGATCGGCTACACGATCAACAGGACCGCACGCATCGCGGGCCTGGCGCATGGCGGCCAGGTCCTGCTGAGCGACGCCACGCGAGCGCTGGTCGCGGACGACCTCCCGGACGGCGCGACGCTGCGCGACCTTGGGGCCCATCGTCTCAAGGACCTCCGCGAGCCCGAGCGACTGGCGCAGCTCGTCATCGACGGGCTGCCCGACACGTTTCCGCCGCTCCGCTCCCTCGACGCGCGGCCGAACAACTGCCGACCCAGCTCACGACGTTCGTCGGTCGCGACCGCGAGCTCGCCGAGGCCACCACACTCCTTCGGGCCACGCGTCTCATGAGCCTCACCGGGCCGGGCGGCACGGGCAAGACCCGACTCTCACTCCAGATCGCCGCTGCCGCCGCCGACCATTACCCCGAAGGCGTGTGGTTCGTGGCGCTCGACGCGGTACGGGACCCGGCCCTCGTCGCATCGACGATTGCCCGAACGCTGGGCATCACCGACAACATCGCCAAGACGGCGGTGGACATGCTCGCAGAGTCGATCGGCAACGGGCGGGTCCTCCTGGTACTCGACAACTTCGAGCAGGTGGTCGATGCCGGCAAGGACGTCGCAGAACTGCTGCGACGCTGCCTGAACGTCACCTGTCTCGTCACGACCCGGATCCCGCTGCACGTCTCGGGCGAGCAGGAATATGCGGTCCCGGGCCTGCCGGCCCCGCCGGACACCACCCGCCTCTCCGAGGTCGAGCGACTGAACCTGCCACGCGACCTCCGGGAGTCCGACATCGACGCGCTGACCCAATTCGAGGCGGTCCGCCTGTTCATCGCGCGGGCGATGGCCGTCCGTCCCGCGTTCCGCGTCACGAACGAGAACGCTCCGGCCGTTGCCGGGATCTCGGCACGCCTGCACGGCATGCCCCTGGCCATCGAGCTCGCCGCCGCCCGCGTCAAGCTGCTCACGCCGGACCAGATCCTCGCCAGGCTCGACCATCACCTCGCACTGCTCACCGCCGGTGCGCGCGACGTCCCCGAGCGCCAGCAGACGCTGCGTGGCGCGATCGCCTGGAGCTACGACCTGCTCGACGATGGCGCGCGCCGGCTCGTCGATCGGCTCGCGGTCTTCCGCGGCGGGTTCGACCTCGAGATGGCGGAGGAGGTTTGCGGCCCTGCCGACGAGGTCGGCGGCGACGTGGTCGATCGCATCGGCGAGCTCGTCGATCACAGCCTCGTCCGCCCCGACGAGGCGCAAGAGGCCCGGTTCGGGCTTCTGGAGACGATCCGGGAGTTCGCGGCCGAGATGCTCGCGGCACGCGGCGAGGCCGAGGCGACCGGCGATCGACACGCCGCCGCGATGCTGGCCCTGGCACAGCAGGCCGCGACAGAATTGTCCGGGCCCGACCAGCGAACCTGGATCGAGCGACTCGAGCGCGATCACGACAACTTGCGGGCCGCTCTCGACTGGTCGATCAGCAAGCCCGACCCCGCCCTCGGTGCCCGCCTGGCGATCGCCCTCTGGCGGTTCTGGCAACAGCGCGGTTATCTCAACGAGGCGCGCGCCCGGTTCGAACGCCTCGAGGCACAAGACTGGGACCTCGATCCCGTCGATCGGGCGCGGTTCGCGGAGGCGTTCGGCGGGATCGCCTACTGGCAGTCCGATCAAGAGATGGCGACCCGCCTGTACGACGAGGCGCTGCGGCTGTGGCGGGAGCTCGGCGACAAGCGCGAGATCGCGAATGCACTGTTCAATCGCTCGTACGCGGACATGATCGCGGTCATGGGCGGCGACATCACCAATCCCAGTCTCGGATCCGGCACGGCGATGCTCGATGAGGCGCTCGCCCTCTACCGTGAGATCGGCGACAAGGGTGGCGAGGGCAACATCCTGTGGGCGTTGGGGAGCTTCACCTACTTCACCGCCGATGCTGCGGCGGCGGAGTCGTGGTATCGCCGGTCACTCGACCTGCACCGTCAGGCTCAGAATCGGTCGATGGAGGCCTGGTCGCTGCACATGCTCGCGCTGTCCCAGGCCGGCCAGCGGCTCTTCGCCGAGGCGAACGAGACCGCTCACCACGCCCTCCAGCATTTCTACGAATTCGGTGATGTCTCGGGCATCATCCTGGTGCTCGACGACCTCGCGATCGTCGCCATCGGTACCGGCGAACTCGAGCGTGGTGGGCGTCTGTGGGGCGCGGCCCGGCATCTCCAGGAGTCGACCGGCACGGCCTTGGCCGAGTACATCGAGAAGACCGACTCGCTGTTCGGCGTCCCGACACCCAAGGATTTCCTTGCAGCTGATGTCCTCGACCGACTTGCGGCGGAGGGTGCGGCCATGTCGCTCGACGAGGCCGTCGCGTACGCGCTCGGCGCCAGCTCAGGGGTCCCGCCCGCCGCACACGTCGAGACGGCATAGTCGCGGCCGGAAGATGTCGCACGCTAGCGGGAGAGCGAGTGGAGGACCGGCGACGCCGGCTCGGATAGACTGACCACCGATGACCGCGGAGCCCGTCACCAGCCCGACGCCAAAGCCCAAGAGCGGCATCCCCAAGAATCCCGGCCGGCGCGAGCTCGGGATGACCGCGACGCTGCTCTTCCCGAACCGCGAGATCGTCGAGCAGTTCTACGTCCCGATCATCTACACGGCGTGCCGAACCTGCTACTCGGAGGTCGCGCCCGACGAGATCTTCCGCAAGTCGGTGGCCGGGGAATACGACCCGGCCAAGATGCAGAAGCTCATCGCATCGGTGATCGAGTCCGGGCACGGTTCGACCATCGAGCACATCGTCTTCACGTTCGGCATCACCGGCGTCTCGCGGACGTTGTCCCATCAGCTCGTCCGGCATCGGGCGGGCGTCGCGTTCGACCAGCAGAGCCAGCGCTACGTCAAGTTCAAGGGCGCAGCGACGATGCTCCCCCACTCGATCGCCGAGGGCGACCCGGAGCTCCGCGCGCGATACGAGTCGCAGGTCTCCGGCGCGCTCGACCTGTACGGCGAGCTGCTGGAGGCGGGCCTGCCCGGCGAGGACGCGCGGTTCGTCTTCCCCAACGCGACCCGCACGAACCTCGTGATGACCGCGAACCTGCGGGCGCTCATCCACATGTCGGGTCTGCGCCTCTGCACGATGGCGCAATGGGAGATCCGTCGGCTGTTCCAGTTGATCCGCCAGCAGATCTTCAACGTCTCGCCGTTCCTCGGCTCGTTCCTCGCCCCCAAGTGCGTGCCGCTCGGGTACTGCGACGAATTCAACAACCGCGATGAGCACTGTCCGATCCGTCCGCACAAGGACAACGTCCTCGGCGCCTGGGCGGAGAAGGCCGCGGCCGCGCGGGCCGCGGGTCGGGAGCTGCCGCAGGCCTGAAGCCGGCTGCCGCGGGCCTAAGGCCGGCCCCTCAGGCGTTGGCGAATGTCACCACCCGCTGGTCAGCGTCGGCGGCCAGGAACCCGAGCAGTCGATCGGCCTCGGCCTCTGTCTCGGCCTGCTGTGCGCGGTCCACCGATACATAGCGCGTGACCGTCATCGTCGCGCGCCCGCGCTCGCGCGCGATCCGCCAGGCCGCACCGACGTATCCGTCGATCAACACGCCACCGCGCCACGTCAGCTCGCTGACCGTCACGCCCGGACTGAGGATCCGCGACCGATCCTCGTGCGATAGGAACGCGTTGTCGTACTGGGGCAGGAATCGGATGGGCGCCGGTGTGTCCTCGTCGACCACCAGGCCATCCGCGACGTCGAACAGCTCCCTCCCGGATTCGTCCCGGAACGTGCGCAATCGAGGTCGCAGTCGATCGACGACCTCGCGCAGGCCGGTCAACCACGACCACACCCGCATGTCGCCGATCGTCGCCGGGCCGAACGCCGCGAGATACCGCAGCAGCAAGGCTTCCACGCTCGGGTCGTCGTCCATCGGCGCGCCCAGCCACGCCTCGGCGGTGGTGTTGGTCGGTCGGCCGGTCCTGCCCCACAAACCGCGAGGCGGAACCTGTACGAGCGGCAGCAGGAACCGTGCCGCATAGGCGAGCGCCGTCGGCTCGCGGTCCGGCCAGCCGGGGGCCAGTGCCGCTCCCAGTTCGGACGGCGTCCGCGCTCGCTCCTCGAGCGCCGTGCGCGCCGCCACGACGATGGCGCCGACCTCCACGCCGACGAGTTGCTTGATGAACGGGCTGCTCTTCCACGAACGGGCCATCACGTCCGCGAGGATGGGGTAGTGCGCGCGACAGTCCCGTGCCGTCACGAGATGGAGCGTGCCACGCAGGTGGCCCATCCGGACGGCACGCCGTTCTTCGATCATCGCGCTCAGCTCCGTCGGGTCGAACCCGTCGATCCTGGTCCACAGCGCGACGTATGGATCGATCGGTTCCTGCGCCTGGAGGCCGACCAGATGTTCGACGACGTCGGTCGCCGAACGATCGACCCGTTCCAGGAGAAGCTGGCGTCCGAGCAGCGTCCGGTTGAGCGCCCGCCGCGTGAGCGCCCGTGACGTCGTCGCCGTCACGCCTCGCCAGCTCGCTGGAAGGCCTCGAGGGTATCGGCGGAGAACAACACGAACGTGATCGAGTCGAACGCGTCCGGCCGTTGGGCGACCCATTCGTCGACGGTGGCCCGTGCGATCCGGGCCGCCTCCGCGACGGGATAGCCGTACGCGCCGGTCGAGATCGACGGGAACGCGATGCTCCGGCAGCCTTCTTCGGCGGCCCGTTCGAGCGAGGTCCGGTACGCGCTGGCGAGGTGCTCGGCCTCTCCGGCTCCGCCGCCTCGCCAGACCGGCCCGACGGCGTGGATCACGATCCGAGCGGGCAGGTCGCCGGCGTCGCTGACAACGGCACTCCCCGTCGGGCAATGGCGGTCGGGCCCGTACCGGCGGTGGAGGTCGGCCATGACGGCGGGCCCGCCGACTCGGTGGATCGCGCCGTCGACGCCACCGCCCCCGGCGAGCGCGCTGTTGGCGGCATTGACGATCGCGTCGGCGGGGAACCGCGTGATATCGCCTTGGGCGAACGTGACCTGCGTCATCGAGGCGCCGCCGCCTCGTCGTCGAGGTCCGCGACGAACCGTCGGATCACGCATGCCAATCGAGGGCCCGCCTCCGCCCCGGCCGCGAGTACCTCGGCGTGGTTCAGCGGGGCGCCCGTGTAGCCGCCGGCGCCGGCGTTCGTGACGAGTGAGACGCCGCAGACCTCTAGGCCGACCCAGCGTGCCGCGATGCATTCCAGGACCGTGGACATGCCGACTGCCTGCGCGCCCAGAGCCGCCAGCATCCGGACTTCGGCGGGGGTCTCGTAGGTCGGTCCGGTCAGCCCCACGTAGACACCTTCGCGTAAATCGACACCCTCGGCGGCGCCGGCCGCATGCAGCCGTGCCCGGAGGCGGGGGCTCCACGCGTCGGTCATGTCCGGGAACCTCGGGCCGAGCGTGTCGGCGTTCCTGCCGATGAGCGGCGAGCGGCCCGTCAGGTTGATGTGGTCGGTCATGACCATGAGCGTGCCCGGCCCGAACGACGGATCCAATCCACCGGCGGCATTCGTCAACACGACGAGGCGCGCGCCGAGCGCATGGAACAGCAGGACCGGCTGGACGACAAGGCCGGGGTCGTTGCCCTCGTACAGGTGGAAGCGCCCCTGGAGCATGACGACGCTCCGTCCACCCAGTCGGCCGAACAGCAATCGCCCGACATGCCCCGGCGCCGTCGCCGTCGGCCAACCCGGCAGGTCGCCGAACGGGATGGCGATGGGATCCTCGAGATCGTCCGCCAGACCGCCCAGCCCCGAGCCCAGGACGATCCCGAGCTCCGGCACGACGTCGGTCCGGGCCCGGACGGCCGCCGCCAGCGCAGCGATCCGCTCAAGTTGCGCGATCGGTGGGATCGGGCGCGCGGGATCGACGGGGACGGCCACGTCCGACATGGGGAACCTCCGAGCGTGGCGCCCAGCATGACATGCGGTCGGCGGACTCCGGGAAGGCTTCGCGCGCCCGACGGAAGTATCGACACCGGGATGCCGATCGCGTCCCGTCGGGCGGAACCCCAGTGGACGGACCGTGGTGAGACGGCCGCGCGCCCCGGGCAACGAAGCGCCCGAAGCGACCGAACGGATGAACGAAGGTCCTTGATGTGATCTCGGTTCCTGCGTCCCTGTCGGCCCCTTCGGGCAAGACCTACGGTATCGGCCGCCTCACGGGCGGGTCAACGCGCTTATCCACGAAGATCGAACCGACTTCATCGGCGCTGTCCACGGGTTCCACCGGGGTGTGGTCGGGGTGTGGATAACCGTGTGGACGAACGGTGTTTTCAGCCGCCCATCGCGAACATCTCGATCTTCGGCAGGTCGGAGGTCGACTGCGACCGGAGATCCGAATATCGGTCGTCCCGCTCCCCCCAGAGCGCGGCCAGGAACCGGAGCAGCTCGTCGTCGGTCGATCCATCGCGCAGGACCGCCCGGACATCGTGGCCGGCGACAGCGAACAGGCATGTGTACAACCGACCGTCCGCGGACAAGCGGGCGCGGGTGCAGTCGCGGCAGAACGGCCGCGTCACCGACGAGATGACGCCGAATTCGCCCGCTCCGTCGAGGTAGCGCCAGCGACCAGCGACCTCGCCGCGGTACTGCGCGTCGGCAGGCTCGGCCGGCCAGACCGAGGTGACCGCCTCGATCAGGTCGTTCGCAGGCACGACCTCGTCGAGCCGCCAGCCGTTGGAATGCCCGACGTCCATGTACTCGATGAATCGCAGCGTGACCCCGGTCTCTCGAGCCCAGCGCGCCATCGGGACGATCGACGCTTCATTGATCCCGCGACGGACGACCATGTTGACCTTCACCGGCGCCAGGCCGGCCGCGAGCGCCGCAGCGATGCCCTCGAGCACGCGAGCGACCGGGAACTCGACCCCGTTCATCGCGCCGAAGACCGCGTCGTCCAGCGAATCGAGGCTGACCGTCACGCGCTGCAACCCGGCGTCGGCCAGCGGTTGCGCGAGCGCGCGCAGCGCAGCCCCGTTCGTGGTCAGGGTCAGGTCGAGCGGACGGCGGTCCGGGGTTCGCAGCGCTGCGAGCATGCGGACGAGCTCCGGGAGGCCGCGGCGAACCAGTGGCTCTCCGCCCGTGATCCGAAGTTTTTCGACGCCAAGGTCGACGAACGCGGTGGCGGCGCGGGTGATCTCCTCGAACGTCAGCACCTGGTCCTTGGGCAGGAACGCGTAGTCGTGCCCGAAGATCTCCTTGGGCATACAGTAGGTGCATCGGAAGTTGCACCGGTCGGTCACCGAGATGCGGAGGTCGCGAAGTGGTCGGCCGAGGCGATCGAGCGGGTTCATGGGTGGCCCATGCTACCCCTGAACGACGTTGCAGCCACACACCGGGCCACGAGACGACGCCCGGCAACGGTACGACCGGCGTAAACCGCTGGTACCTCTAGCGGACTCCACCACACCAGACACCGCTGGCACCATGCCGACAAGCCCCAGAACGCGCGACAACTTCTCGACACGAGGATCCACCGCATGGCAACGACCGACGCGAAGAGCGGATTCCGTCTCCCCTGGAGCGCGGACCGGAATGAGTCCGACACCCAGGTCGACGGAACGGTCGGCGACCCGGCTAGCGGGGACCCCGCCCAGGCAGCCTCGCAGCACGAGACGCCCACGATGACCGACACCGCGCCGCCCACCACAGAGACCGGGACGGACCGGTCGTCGGGCGCCCAGGTGGCGCAGGTGGATGCCGCCCCTGGATCGACGCTGACCCGCAAGCCGAACAAGTTCATGGCCGACCTCACCAGGGCCATGCAGGCAGCGGCCGAAGCCGCGCGCGCGGATACCCTCGAGCGCTTCGGTGCGGAGGCGAAGGCCCACATCGAGAGCATCCACGCCAGCACCGCCGACGAGGCGACCGAGCTGCGCAAGAAGGCCGATGACGAGATCGCCTCGATCCGCGAATGGTCGAAGACCGAGATCGCCCGGATCCGCGAAGAGACCGACGAGCGCATCGCCCATCGAAAGGATGTCCTGGAGCGCGAGATCGAGTCCCACGCCGCCCAGATCGAGGCGCGGATCGAGCGGGTGCAGCAGCGCGTCACGGGCTTCGAGAACCAGATGTCGTCCTTCTTCGAGCGCCTGTTCGCCGAAGAGGACCCGACGCGCTTCGCGGCCATGGCCGAGAGCCTGCCCGAGCCGCCGCCCTTCGACGCCGATGTGGCCTGGGATCCGGGCCCTGTCGCGGCCGCGGCCTCCGTGGCCTCGCCGGTCATCGAGGCCCCCGCCGAGCCCGCACCGGTCGAGGAGCCACATGCCCAGGCGAGCGCGCCCGAAGCGCCTGAAACGCCTGAGTCGACCGAGTCGACCGCGGCGAGCGAGTCGACCGAGGTCGCCGAGTCGAGCCAGGACGGCGTCGTCGAGAGCGTCGAACCGGACCAGTGGACCCAGCCTGAAGCCGTCCCGTCGGGATGGGGCGAGCTCGCCGCGCCTGAGCCCGCACCGGAGACACCCGAGACCTCCGCCACGACCGAAGACCGCGGCGACCTGTTCAGCATCCCCGAGATTGAGAGTGGTCCGTCGGAAACCGATCCGCGCCTCGACGCCCTCGGCATCCATCGCGATTTCGCCGCCGCCGAAGCCGAGGCGGGCGCCTTCCCGGTCGAGACCGAGACGACGACGGACGAGGAGATCCCCGTGATCGCCGATGACGCCCTCGCCGCGCGCCTCGCCGGCCTGGTGCCCGATACCACTGCCAGCGGCGAGACCGTCACGACGCGCGTGATCGTCACGGGCCTCGTCAGCGTCGCCTCGATCGCCGGCTTCAAGCGAAACCTCGCCCGCGCGTCGGGCGTGCATTCGGTCGGTGTCACGTCCGGTCCCGACGGCGAGTTCGTGTTCGCCGTCACGCACGACGCGGGCATGGCACTCGGCGAGACGATCACGACCCTGCCGGGCTTTGGCGCCCGGGTCACGGACGAATCCGCGGGAGAGCTCACGGTCGCGGCGCGCGATCCCGAAGCCGAAGGCTAGGCGTGGCCCGCCCGGCGATCGCCGTCGCCCTGCCGAGCGGCGAGTCCGCTCCGGTCGCCGCCGAGTTGCGGGCCGCGGGCTTCACGGCCGCGACCGTCAGCCATCCCGACGAGCTCGAAGCCCTCCTCGCCAGCCGGCGCGACATCGAGGTCGCGATCCTCGACGGCGAGACGGATTTCGACCAGTCGCTCGAGTACTACTCGCTCCTGCGCGACAACGGCCGGGCCATCCCGGCCCTGATGGTCGTCTCGGAGCGGACCCTGTCGCGCATCAGCGGCTCGGGCAGCGTCGAGGACGAATACTTCACTCGGCCTTATTCGGCGGAGTCGCTGCGCTGGCGCGTCGAGGCGATGTGCATCCGCAGCCAGACCGTCGACGACGGCTCGGGCCCAATCCTCCAGGGCGGCCCGATCGAAACCGACGGCTGGGCGCAACGCGCGATGGTCATTGCGGTGTTCAACCCGAAGGGTGGCGTCGGCAAGACGACGCTCGCCACCAACCTCGCGTCGGCCCTCCAGACGCGACGTGGTCAGAACGTTATGCTCGTCGACGCCGACACCGTGACGGGCCACGTCGCGACGTCGCTCGGCATCGATGGCGTGCGAACCCTCGCCGACAGCTGGCTGGATCAGGCCGAGGGCGGTCCGTTCGAGACGGTCGCCGACATCGCGTCGGCCCATTCATCCGGCATGCGTGTCGTGTCGCTCACGTCGTCGCCGCTCAACACCGAGATCCTGGAGCCAGGGCGGGTCGCCGACGCGATCAACAACGCGCGCCGCGGCTTCGACTTCGTGGTCGTCGACCTGCACCCGTCGTACAGCGACCTGAACCGGGCGATCTTCGAGATCTCCGATCGCATCCTCGTGCCGGTCACCCCGGACGTGCCGGCCATCCGAGCCGCGGTCCAGCTGACCGACTATGCCGACGAGGCCGGCGTCCGGGACCGCCTGGCGCTGGTGATCAACCGCGCCAACAGCGGGGTCACCGTGGCCGACATGGAGCGCACGGTCGGGATGCCGTCACTCGCCCTGATCCGGTCCGGTGGGCTGCTCTTCGTGCGTGCCGCGAATGAAGGCCGCACGGTCATCGAGATGTTCCCAAAGGAACGGATCACCGAGGACTTCGACGTGCTCGCCGATCGCGTGCTGGGCACTCCGGCCGCCGCGCCGGCGATGAAGGTGCCGTTCGGGTTGTTCAACCGCACGAAGGTCCCCGCCCGCGTCTGACCCAGGGCCGTCTCGTGACGGCCGATGCGGGCGTTGCCCGCTCCGCCCCTCGCTCACGTACGTCAGAGTACGCTCGCTCGGGTACTCGCGGGCGCCTTCGCCTCGGCCCCACGCGCCGGCCTATGTAGCTATCGCGAGCGATCCTGCCAGGAGGTGCCGCCCAATGGCGCCCCGGGCAGCTGCTGCGGGCGCTCGCCGGTCCGTCGATCGACCTGGTGGATCCCGCGCAGGTAGAACCGGTTCACGAGGATCGCGTCGATCTCCGGGGCGACCGCGTCGTCGCCCAGGTAGGCGGTCGCACCGACCACCGGCACGAACATCTCGGTCGCCCGGTCGAGCAGCCGCTCCGGTTCCGAGCCCGGATGCAGGTACACCGTGCCGACGACACGGAACGGCGGGACCTCCAACGCAACGTCGTACGGGATCTTGTGGACCTTGTAGGCGGTCCGCTCGGCCTCGTTCAGCGGCGGCAGCGTCGCCTCCCCGGCGAGTACGAGGATCAGGTCATAAGGATCGACCGCCTTCAGGCCAGGCGCCGGGACGAGCGGCGAGGATCCGTCGATCGGCGCCCACTGCACTTCCGAGATCGACACCGCTTCGCGCTTGTTGAGCGCGTCCGAGAGGCGATGCTCGACGTGCATGTTGCCGACGATCCGCCATTCCTCGGTCAGGCCGTCGAATGGGATTCCACGATCATGCGACCGCCGGGTCGCGGTTCCGCTTGCGGTCGGCGCCCCTCCGTCGGTCTTCTTCCGTCTCAGGAAGTCGAATGGCACCTCAGTCCTCCGCGGCCCCCGTGTTCGTGCGGATGAGCTCGACGACATTGGCGTCGGCCAGCGTGGTCGTGTCGCCCAGCGTCCGACCCTGCGCGATATCGCGCAGCAGTCGACGCATGATCTTGCCCGATCGCGTCTTCGGCAGGTCCGGCACGAACATGAGGCTCTTTGGCTTGGCGATCGGGCTGATCTTCGTCGAGACATGCTGGCGCAGCTGGTCGCCGAGCGCGGGCGTCGGTTCGTTGCCCAGCCTGAGGATCACGAACGCGTTGATCGACTCACCGGTCACCTGATCCGGGCCACCGACGACCGCCGCCTCGGCGACGGCCGGGTGGGAGACGAGCGCGCTTTCGATCTCGGTCGTCGAGAGCCGGTGGCCGGACACGTTCATCACGTCATCGACGCGGCCGAGCAGCCACAGATAGCCGTCGGTGTCGCGCTTGGCGCCATCGCCCGCGAAGTACATGCCGGGAAATCGACTCCAGTACGTCTCCTTGTAGCGCTCGGGGTCGCCATAGATGCCGCGCAACATCGCCGGCCAGGGGCGCTTGAGGACCAGCAGGCCGCCGCCACCGAGTGGCACGGAGTTGCCCTCGCGGTCGACCACATCGGCGGCGATGCCCGGGAACGGGAACGTGGCACTCCCCGGTTTCGTGGTGGTCACGCCCGGAAGCGGCGTGATCATGATCATGCCGGTCTCGGTCTGCCACCACGTGTCGACGATCGGCGTGTTCCCCGCGCCGATGTGCTCGTGGTACCAGAGCCAGGCCTCGGGGTTGATCGGCTCGCCGACGGAGCCCAGCACGCGCAGTGACGACAGGTCGTGCTCCTCCGCGTAGCCGGCGCCCTGCTTCATGTGGGCACGGATCGCCGTCGGGGCGCAATAGAGGATGTTGACCTTGTACTCCTCGATGATCTGCCACCAGCGGCCCCAGTCCGGGGTGTCGGGCGTGCCCTCGTACAGGACGCTGGTCGTCGCGTTGGCGAGGGGGCCATAGACGATGTAGCTGTGGCCCGTCACCCAGCCGATGTCGGCGGCGCACCAATAGACGTCGTCGGGCTTGACATCGAAGACCATCTCGTGCGTGAAGCTCGCGCCGAGGAGGTATCCCGCGCTCGTGTGGATGATGCCCTTCGGTTTGGCCGTCGTACCCGAGGTGTAGAGCAGGTAGAGCATGTGCTCGCTGTCGAGCGGGACGGGATCGTTGGTCTCGGACTGGCGATCCACGATGTCGTGCCACCACACGTCGCGACCGTCCTGCATCGCGGTCCCGCCATCGACCGCGTCGCCCAGTCGACGGACCACGATCGTGTGCTCGATGGTCGAGGTCTGCGTCAGCGCGTCATCGACCGCGGCCTTCAGCGGTGCCGGCTTGCCGCGGCGCCAGCCGCCGTCGGCGGTGATGACGAGCTTGGCCTGTGCGTCGTTGATCCGGCCGCTGAGCGCCTCTGCCGAGAACCCGCCGAAGACGACGGTGTGCGGCGCACCGATCCGGGCGCAGGCGAGCATCGCGATCGGCAGTTCCGGGATCATCGGCATGTAGATCGCGACGCGATCGCCGGTGGTGACTCCCAGCTCGAGGAGCGCGTTTGCGGCCTTGCGGACGTCGCGATGGAGGTCGTCGTAGGTGATCGTCCGGGTATCGCCGGGCTCGCCGATCCAGTGGTAGGCGACCTTGTTGCCGAGGCCTCGCTCGATGTGCCGGTCGACGCAGTTGTAGGCAAGGTTCAGCTTGCCGCCGAGGAACCACTTGGCGAATGGAAGGTCCCACTCGAGCGTCGTCTGGAAGTCCTCGAACCAGTCGATCCGCTCGCGCGCCAGGCGGGCCCAGAAAGCCTCGGGGTCGTTCTCGGCTTCCGTGTAGAGGTCGGCGGTCGCGTTCGCCCGCGCCGTGAACGCGGGGTCCGGTGGGAACGTCCGGTTCTCGGCGAGGAGGTTCTCGATCTCGGCGGTCGGAGTCGGGGATGGGTCGAGGCTCACGGACACATACCTCCGGGAGTCAAGGGCTGGCCGGCTCATCGTACCGCGGGCCATCGAGGTGCGAATGGTGGCGGATCAGTCGCTGTCGGCGGCGAGATCGTCCTCACCAGGTGCGCCTGATGTCGCGACGGACAGGGCGGTCGCCGGATCGCGCGAGAGGACCACGCGCTGCGGACGGGGGATCTCGATGCCGTTGGCCTCCAGTGCCGCGAGCAGGCGCTTGCGGAACTCCCCGCCCGCGGCCCATTGCTCGGGCGCCCGGACCGAGCCCAGGATCTTGAGGGTGACGCCGTATTCGCCCAGGGCCTCCACGCGCTCGACGCGCGGCGGCTCGAGGATCCGTCGTTTCCAGACCGGATCCTCCTCGAGCTCGCGGCCCACCTGGTCGACGACCTCGCTCGCGCGATCGATGTCAGTGCCGTAGGCGACGGTCACGTCCTGGTTGATGCGGGCCCAGGTGCGGGTCAGGTTCGACGCCACTTTGATCTCGCCGTTCGGGACGGTGTGGACGACACCGTCGAGGTCGCGGACGGTCGTGCGCCGCAGGTTGAAGTCCTCGACCGTGCCGGCGACACCGGCCAGGCGCACGACGTCCCCGATGCTGAACTGGTTCTCGACGAGGATGAGGGCGCCGTTGAGGTAGTCGCGGACCAGGGTCTGCGCCCCGAACCCGACCGCGATGCCGATCACCCCGAGCCCGGCCACGGCCGGACCGATGTCGAGCCCGAGCTTGCCGAGGATCATGAGTCCGGCGATCACCACGATGAATGCCTGGAGGACGCGGGCGCCGAGATCATCGAGCGTGTCCATGCGCTTCTTGAGCTCGACGGCACTCAGCTCCTGGGCCGTGCCCTCCGTGGCCTCACGGTCGAGCAGAGCCTTGACGATCCCGTGGACGAACAGGCTGGCGACGCGTATCGCGACGATCGCGATGACAAGGACGAGCAGGACGGGGATGAGGCTCTGCCGAACGAACGCGGCGATGTCGGCTGGCGAGATCTCGGGCATGGCGGCAAGGGTAACGAGTCGCGGCGCGTTGGGGCGGGGCCCGGCGGTTCCGGGGCTGCCGCGGGGTGATGTCAGTGCCAGACACACATTTCGAATGAACCAGCGTGATCAATTGTCGAAATCGACAGAATCTGTCGTTTTGGTACCGGACCGCGAAGGGTTCGTGCAGATTTGGTGCCTACGGCTGACATCCCGATAAGCGTCAGGTAAGGGTCGCCTGTTTCACTGGGCACATGACCCATGTGGCGGCGCTTCGAGTCACATTCGCGGCGCTCTGTCGAGACACGCGCCTGATGCTCGACATCACCCAACAGGAGTTGGCGGATGCCGTCGGAGTCTCGCGTCCGTATATCGCGTCCATCGAGTCTGGCCGGGCAAATCCATCGCTCGACGTCGTCGAACGGATCGCAGAGTCGCTTGGCCTGCAACTCGTATTGCGCGGCGAGGCGCCAGTCACACTCAACAGCCAGCGACAGCGAGATCTGGTTCACGCGCGAAGCTCAGGCTATGTCGACAGGCGCCTCGCGGGATCTGGCTGGCTTACCCGCCGAGAGGTGACGATCGTGCGAGGGCGGATGCGTGGGTGGATCGACCTCCTCGCGTTCGATCCTCGTCGGAGGATCCTGCTCGTCGTCGAGATCAAGACCTGGCTCGACGACCTCGGCGCGGTGGAACGACAGGTCGACTGGTACGTCCGCGAGGCTCCGGCTATCGCGCGACCGTTCGGCTTCCGACCGACCCGGACCGTTGGCTGGCTGCTGGTGCTGGCCACGGCTGAGGTTGATGGCGCGATCCGCACGAACCGTGATGCCATCGCACGAAGGTTCCCAGCCCGAGCTCGGTCGATGCGCCGTCTGCTCACACCGGGCGACACGATCGTGCCTGCGGATGGCATCGCGCTGATCGACCCGCGGGCTCGGCGCCGGAACTGGCTGATCCCGAGCCAGTTGGATGGTCGACGATCACGGTTGCCATACACCGGATACGCCGACGCGGCACGGCGGCTCGCGGCGTGATCCTCAGGCTGTGGCGGTGGCCGTGGCGGCGGGTGTCGGTTGGCGCTGCGGGAGCGTGCCGCCCAGGCGGACCGAGATGGCCGCAGCAGCTTCGCGGGCCTGGGCCGCGAGCTCGGGGATGCGACGCGGGGTGAGCCGGAACGCCGGCCCCCAGATGTCCACCGCCGCGATCACGTTCCCGCGTGCATCGTGGATCGGGGCACTCACCGCGTTCAGCCCGAGCTCGTACTCCCCGACCGCCGTCGCATAGCCGCGCCGCCGGATCCGGGCCAGCTCCTCCAGCAACGGCTCGAGCTCCACGATGGTCCGTTCCGTGTACTGGACCAGGCCGCGGCGCACGATTCGCAACACCTCGCGCTCGGCCAGTGCGGACATGAGCACCTTCCCCGACGCCACGCAATGGAGTGGCGTTGAGCGGCCCGTCCAATCGCCGACCGCGATGAGGTTCGGTCCATCGACCTGGGCCACGGTCAGCAGCGACTCCCCGTCCAGCACACCCACCCCTGTCGTCTCGTGCGTCAGTCGGGCGAGCCGCTCGAGCTCCGGCATCGCGATCCCGCGCAGGTCGAGCGTTCGCTCGGCCCGTTCGGCGAGACGGATCACGACGAGCCCGAGTCGGTACTTGCCGGTTTCGTCGTCCTGCTCGACCAGGCCGCGCCGCTGCAGCGTTGCCAGCAGGCGGGAAGCCGTCGACTTGTGCAGGCCGAGTCGTCGGGCGAGTTCGGTCACCCCGGCCTCGCCCTGCGATTCGCCGAGGGCCAGGAGGAGCGCCGCTGCCCGGTCGACCGAGCGGACCGCGTTGCCGTCGAGGACCATCGGACCGACCCTGGTCAGCCGGCCGCAGGCGAGGCCATGCCGCCGTGCGGCGTCGGCGGGGCGTCGCCATGCGCCCGCGCCTCGAGCGCGGCATCGAGCGATTCGGAGAATGCCGTCAGCACCCGGTCGATGATGTCCGCGTCCGCGTGGGCCTCGCAGATGAACCACGGCTCGCGCGAGTCCGGCTCGGGCATCGCACCACGGGCATGCATCCCGATCGCGATCGCGTCATACAGTTCGTGGTCGCTGGTCGCCCAGTCGCGGTATTCGGTGGGCAGGTCCTCGCGGAACATGATCCCGAACATCGACGGATGGCCGGTGAAGTGGTACGGGATACCGACCGGGTCGAGGATCTCCTTGAGGCCATCCTGGATCGTCTGGCCGGTGGCGTGGGTCGTCTCGAGGGCGTTCGTGTCCTTGATGATCCCCAGGGTCGCGACCGCGGCTGCCGCGGCGACCCGGTTCCCCGCGTAGGTCCCACCGTGACTGACCTTTTCCGGGAGGAGCTCCATGATCTCGCGCCGGCCACCGAACGCCGCCGCTGGATAGCCATTGCCCATCGCCTTCGCGTATGAGGCGAGATCGGGCGTGACCCCGAAGTACTCGGCGGCCCCGCCGCGAGCGAAGCGGAACCCAGTCTTGACCTCGTCGAAGATCAGCAGGATCCCGAACTCCTCGGTCAGTGCGCGCATCTGTTGATGGAACCCGGCCTCAGGCATGATCGCCTGGGCGTTGCCGAGCACCGGCTCGACGATGATCGCCGCGATCTCCTCGGCGCGCTGCTCGAACAGCGCGCGCAGTCGATCGATCCGGTTATAGCGGGCCGGGATGATCGTCTCGGCCACGGCGCCCGGGATCCCCCGCCCCCAGGCGAGCGCCACCGGCGCGTCGGGGTCGCCGAGCTCGGACATGTCGTCGGGACCGACGCTGATCAGCGCGTAATCGTGGACACCGTGGTACTGGCCCTCGAACTTCACGATCCGCTCGCGGCCCGTGTATGCCCGGGCCAGGCGCATCAGATGCATCGTGGCCTCGGTGCCGGAGACGGTCATGCGCGCCATGTCGACCCAGCCGGTCAGCTCGCAGAGGAGCTCGATCGCCCGGACCTCGTCCTCGCTCGTCAGGCTGAAGCTGACGCCCTGGCGCATGCGCTCGTTGACGTAGTCATCGACGCGCGGATCGCCGTGCCCGAGGATCACCGGCCCGTAGCCCATGCGCAGGTCGACATAACCGTTGCCGTCGACGTCCCAGACGTAGCCGCCCTGCCCGCGATCGACGTAGATCGTGCTGTCGCCCCACGCCCGGAAGTTCGAGTCGGTGCCGCCCGGGAGACGCTCCGAGGCGCGCCGGTACAGCGCCAGCTGGCGCTCGCGGCGGAGCTTCGGGGTCAGGTGGGCGGCGGGCTCGGTGGCCATGCACTTCCTCGTGTGGGGAGCTGGACGGCGTCGAGGGCCCGGTCCGTGGGACGGGCGTTGCGCGATACGGGACGCTGTGCAACCCATGCTGACACAGGGCGGAGCCGCCCGTCAACGCGAGATTCGTCGCGGGCAGGTCATTCTCGTGCGAATGACGACGGGTCGACGCCGTGCGGCATGCGCGACCAGCGCCTTCGGTGCCATGGCAGTATGGCCCGGTGCCTGTCCCGTCGCTCGTCTCGTACTGGCTTCGCGAGCCCGCTCTCCCGGGCATCGCCGACCCGCCGCTTGACCCCGGGGAGCAGCTCGTCGTCGACGTCGCGATCATCGGCGGCGGATTCACCGGGCTGTGGGCATCGATCGCACTCACCGACACCGACCCGACGCTGCGCGTCGCCATCCTCGAGATGGAGACCGTGGCGTTCGGGGCGAGCGGGCGCAACGGCGGCTTTTGCGAGGCGAGCCTCACCCACGGGCTGGCTAATGGGATCAGGCACTTCCCCGACGAGCTCGAGCGGCTGGAACGCGAGGGCCTCGAAAACCTTCAGGGCTTGATCGCCTTCACCCGAGACCACGCGATCGACTGCGACCTCGAGGAGACCGGGACGTTGGCGCTCGCCGATCAGCCGTTCCAGATCGACGAGTTCCGCGCCTGGGTCGACGAAGCCGCCCAACACGGCGAGTACCTCGAGTTCCTCGATGGGGACGCCGCCCGCGAAGAAGTCCACTCCCCTCTCTGGCGGGCCGGGTTGTACCGGCCGCCCGGGCGCGACGTGCTCCTCGACCCGGTGAAGCTCTGCCGGGGGATCGCACGCGTCGCCCGCGAGCGAGGCGTCCTGATCCACGAGCGCACGAAGGTCACAAAGCTGGAGCGACGGGCCGGCCACGTCCTCGTCACGACGGGCCACGGCGCCCGGGTCCGGGCAGGCCACGTCGTTGTCGCCACCTCGGCATATTCCGGCTGGCTCCCGCGACTCAGGAGCACCTTCGTCCCCGTTTACGACTACGTGCTCGTGTCGGAGCCGCTGACCCCCGACCAGCGTGCGGCCATCGGCTGGGAACGGCGCCAGGGCCTCGCTGACGGCAACAACCAGTTCCACTACTTCCGGCTCACGGCCGACGATCGGATCCTGTGGGGCGGCTACGACGCGATCCATCACCGCGGCAGCCTGGTCGCGCCGGAGCTCGACCGGCGACCCGCGACATTCCGCAGGCTCGAAGCCCAGTTCTTTCGGGCGTTCCCGCAGCTCGACGGCCTCGCCTTCCCGTTCCGCTGGGGCGGCGCGATCGACACCACCTCACGATTCGCGGTCACGTTCGGCCAGCTGATGGGCGGGCGGGTGACATTCGCGCTGGGCTACACGGGCCTGGGCGTGGGCGCGAGCCGCTGGGCGGGCGGCGTCGTGCGCGACTTCCTGCTGCGACCCGACGAGGATCGACTGCGTCTACGGCTGGTGACGAGTCCGGCGATCCCCTTCCCGCCGGAGCCCGTCCGCTCATTCGTCGTCGACACCGTCCGTCACGAGCTCGACCGGGCCGACCGCGATGGAGGTCGGCGCGGCCTGGTCCTTCGATCGCTGGACGCGATCGGCGTCGGCTTCGACTCGTAGACGGACCGAGGCCCCGCCGGCGGCGGGGCCTCGACCATGGCGCTGGGAGCGCGTTCAGCCGTTCGGGATGCGCACCAGCAGGAGCTGGCCGCCCTCCTTCTTGTATGTGAAGTCCGGACCGGCGGGGGCGACGTTGTCATCGCCAGGTGCCTTGGCGACCCACAGCGTGTGGGCCTGGACGGTCACGAGGAATGCCCCCGGTCCGAATGCCGCGGACGCATCGACGACACCGCTCGACTCCCAGGCACCGAGGTTGCCCTTCGATGCCGCATCGACGTCAGTCGAGCCTTCGTCCGCGGACTGGTCGACCCTTGCCGCGACTGTCGCGGTGCCGGTGTCGAACCGGTATTGCCAGATGCGAGCTTCCGTGCGGTTGGGGTCGGCCAGCTGTTCGGGTGTGAAGTTGAACTGTTGGCTCGATCCGGGGTCCTCCGTGATGTACAGCCCGTTGGCCGTCGACTCGATGTTGTCGGGCTGGTGGATCTCGCCGATCGTCTTCACAGGACTGTCATCGCCCTCGATGAGGATGGACATCGAGGTCACGACCTTCGGGTTCGACGGATCGAGGACCATCTTCCATACCCGGCCGTTCGTCGAGCGACCATCCTGCGATGCGCCCGCGGTTCCACGTCCGGAATCCACAACGTAGACCGTGTTCGGCATGTCGGGCCGCTTGTCGTAGGCGATGTCCTCGACGCGGACGAAGCTGAAGACGCCGTTGTTCTGAGACCACTTCTCGAGGACCCACTGTGGGCCGTCGATACCGATGCCATTCGGGTCGCGCTGCCACGTCCCGTCGTTCGGCGGCAGATCGAACGGCCCGCCGTACAAGGCCGGGACGTCGCCCGCCATGAGCTCGCTGCCATCGGGGTTGCGACCCTCGGCGATCAGGCGGGGAACCTCGATGAACTCGCCCGTGATCGGCGTCGTGTCCCCCGGGGCGAAGTCTTCGTACTTCGCGTACCCGGTCGTCGTCGACTTGAACGCCCAGAGACCGCCCGTGTCGTTCCAGACTGCGTCCGCGTTCGGGGCGATGTACGAATAGAGCTGGGACTGCGACGGGTTGTTGGTGAAGGTGTCGTCACCCGACAGGAGCACCCGCTGTGCGAAGCCGGGGATGGCGACCGAATTCTCGTGATTGTGGCGACCCATGCCCCAGATCGCCCGAGTCTGTCCGGTCTTGACATCGTGGGCGACGACGACGCCCGACTGGCGTGCCTCGTCCGCACCGATCGTCGCCGGCCACGCTTTGCCGCTGCGGTTCACCCAATCGACGCTTTCCTCATTGGTGAAGAGGAGATCGCGGTTGAAGCCCTCGGCGGCCGTCGCGAGGTAGTTGGAGCAGAACCGCTGGAAGTTCTCGGCAGACGTAATGACCATCTTGCCGGTCTGGACACCGGCGCCCTTGCGGTTGAGGATCAGCCGACTGACTTGCGCGTTGTCGAAATCATTCTGTGAGTTCGCCTCGGTCGGGCCACTCGGCGTGTATGGAAATGGCACGGTGGACGTCTCGTGGTTGACGTACACCTCCGCGGTGCCTTGGCCTCGGGTCGAGATCGCGATGCCGTCGGGGATCGACTCGAACACGTAGCCCTCATCGCCCGCGGTCTCACCGACCGTGATGAGAGCCTCCACGGTTATCCCGGCACCTACCGGGGTCAGCATCGGCGGCTGGCTCGTCTTCGTCCCGCCGGCCGCGCTCGCCGGGACAGTGCCCAGCAGGAGCACGGCGATCGCGCCGAGCACGATCAGACGGGGGTGGATGGATCCGTGCATGAACGCGCGTGATCCGCGCATGGCGCCCTCCTCATGGCAGTCAGGTGCGGTCGGGTGTACTGGGGGCAGCGACGTTCGTTGACCCCATGGTGCCCCCCGTGCCGGATCGCCGCAACGTTAACCAGCCGCTCAACGGGTCGACATGGTGCGTCGTCGCACCACCGAACCGGGCCGTCAGACGGGCTCCGCCACCCAGGTCGGGAGCTCGCGCGCAAGCGTCGCAAGCGGCAGCGACCCGTGCCCGAGCACCTGATCGTGGAACGCACGCAGGTCGAACCGCGACCCGTCCCGAGCCGCCAACTCCCGCCGGAGCCCGTCGATCTGCCGCTTCCCGAGCATGTAGGTCAGCGCCTGACCGGGCCAACAGATGTAGCGGTCGGTCTCGATGACCGAGTCGGTCTCGGACAGGCCGGCATCGTGACGCAGGAAGTCGATCGAGCGCTGGCGTTCCCAGCGAAGCGCATGCAGGCCGGTGTCGACCACGAGGCGCGCCGCGCGCCAGGCCTGGCCGTCGAGCATCCCGAAGCGTTCGGCTTCGGACCGGTACAGCCCCATCTCGTCGGCAAGCCGCTCGCTGTACAGGCCCCAGCCCTCGACGTAGGCACCGCCGACCATGCGTGCGCCGAGCCGCCGGAACGTGTTGAGGTTCGGGTTCTCCATCTCGAGCGCGATCTGGAAGTGGTGACCCGGCGCAGCCTCGTGGTACGTCGTCGAGGCGAGCTTGCTGTACTTCCGCGACGGCAGGTCGAAGCCGTTGGCGTAGTAGATCCCGTCGCGCGAGCCGTCGGCGGCGGGCGGATAGTAGTAGGCAAACGGCGCGTCCCGCTCCTTGTACTCCTCGACGGGGCGAACCTCGAGCCCGGCCTTGGGGAGCACGCCGAAGAAACGCGGCGCGGCGGCCATCGCGCGGTCGATGTCCTCGCGGGCGCGTTCGACGAGCTCGTTCTTCGTGGCCGGTGTATTGCCAGGGACGGACTCCAGCGACTCGCGATACGCCGCGATGTCGTCCCCGAAGCCGGCGGCCCGGGCGATCTCGCGCCGCTCCTCGTTGATCGACGCCATTTCGTCCAGGCCGATGTGGTGGATCTCCTCCGGGTCCATCTCGAGGGTCGTCCAGCTGCGGATGGCGGTCCGATAGATCGCGTCGCCGTTGGGTGCTGACCAGATGCCCGGATCGGTGCGACTGGCCGTGCGGTACTCGCCGCGCAACGTCTGGAGGAACGCGGCGTCGGCCGGGTAGACGACGTCGCGGACGACGTCACGCACGCGTTCCCGATCGGCATCGGACGCGCCCTTGAGATTGGCCGGGACGATCGCGGTCTCGATCGGGATCGCCAGCATGCGCTCGATCTGGGCGATGACCCGCTCGGTGACGATCGACGGCGCGGTCAGGCCCGTCCCCAACGCCTCGCGCAGGATGTCGGCATTGGCGGCCATGAAGGTCGGGTAAGCGTGCAGCCGCCCGATGAACGCCTCGAGCCGCCCGGATGTATCGACCGGCTGGAACTGGGTGAGCTGCGGCAGTAGCTGCTGCGGGCCGCCCATCTGGTCGACGACGCGCAGCTGGTAGAGGCCTTGATCGTCCTCCTCGATCGCCAGCTCGCCGATGACCTGGAGCATATGACGGGTGATGCGTTCTTCGGTCGAGAGCCCGTCGATCGGGATCGCTGCGGCCTCCGCCGCCGTCCGCGACATCAGGTCGCGTGTCTGCGCTCGGCCGAGCGGCGAGGGGTCCTCGAGTCGATCGGCGTAGCGCTCGTCGCCGTAGAAGGTCGCGGTCGTCGGATTGAGCTCGAGGACGCCTTCCCAGAAGCGATGGGCGAGGTCGTCTACGGTCGAGCGCGAGTCGGTCACGACGGTCAGCCGCCGAACAGGTGCATCTGCTCGCCGCCGCGCTCGACGACCGGATCGAGGCCCAGCAGCGGTTCGAGCTCGTCGAGATCCGGCCGGTCGGCCGCCAGGAACGAGCGCAGGTGATCCCACTTGATGATGTTCCAGCCCTGCTCGTCGATCGCGGACCGGAGCAACGGTGAGCGGTCGAGCTTGTGGCGGACGAGGTCGGTCCGCTCCGGCGCGATGGCCAGGAAGCGGATGAATCGATCCTCGGTGCCGATGCGGGCGTGTCGCCGCAGCAACGGCTCGCCGAGCATCGCTGTCCACTCGACCTCGAACAGCAGTGCGACCTTGCCGCGGATGTACCAGATCGCATCGACCTGGGCGAGCGCGTCGACGGCCCGACCGATGCTTCCCAGGTAGGCGCCGCGCTCCCGGTCGTCGAGCAGGTCGCCAAGGTGGCCTCGGTCGTGCCGCCGCGCCTGTTCGCGCTCGGCCAGCCAGACCCGCAGGCCCAGCCGGTGGCCTGCCTCGGTGATCGCGGCCAGCAACTCGGTGTGCTCCTGGCTTCGACGCAGGAGGTCGTCGGACGTCACCAGACGATCGGGCGTGCTCGCAAGGCTGCGATAGCTGTCGAGGCAGGCCCGGACGAGCGTCTCGTCCGGGAGGTCGTGACCGGTGAACAACGTGGCGATCCGGTCGTAGAACGCGGCCTCTGACAAGGGGCCAGCGGTCGACAAGAGGCTGTAGACGGCCCATTCGACGCGGTCGGCGAGCGGGTGGGCGGCGGCGTCCCGGTCGGCTGGCTCCGCCAGCCACCAGCGACCGGGCTCGATCTCCGTGACGCGTCGCTGACCGGGTCGGGCGAGCTCGTCGCGGATCAGGGCGAGAAGCCGCTCGACCGGGTCGGGGGCGGCGTCGGCCTCAGCGGTCGCGCGACGGACGGCGACCGGGGGTCCTCCTTCGGCCGCGCCGTCGGCGACCTCCGATCGACCGACGCGCGGCGAACCGCCGCCACCGAGGCCCGGCGGGGTGAGCGTCGGCTCGTCGGGCTGCGCGCCACCGGACGCGGTTGGCCGTGAACCCGTGGCCAGACGACGGAGATGCCCGGACCGGTCGAGCCCGACGAGGATCTCCCCGAATAGGCGCTCCATGCGGGCGGGCTCGCCGCGTGCCCGGAGCGTGTCGACCGCCGCGTCGGTCACGACTTTCGCGGCATCCGTGGCCGAGAACGGTCGCTGGTCGAATCGTTCGGGCGGGGCGAACAGCCCGCGGCCCGGCACGCGATCCGGATCGCCGGAGCCGCCCGGGACCGACGGCAGATCGACGTTCGCCCGCGAGCGCGGACCCGCCGGGATCGGCGCCCCAGGCGGTACGAGCTCGATGACGCCGGCGCCGGCGTCGTCGGGATCCGACTGGCGGGCGACGACCACCCGGTAGCCGGACGAGGCCGCACCGATGGCGACCGCCGCCAGCGCCTCGGCTCCGCCGTCGACGATCTGGACCACCCGCCCGTCGCGCGCCATCGACGGCTCGATCGCGGCCAGCGCCCGGCCGACCGTGACGGCCTGCCACGACCACGGGGCCCGGAGCGATGGGTCGGCGAGGGCATCGATCGGCAGCAGCGCGGCCGCCTCCCGACCGAGGGTCCAGGCCGTCCCGTGATAGGCCACGCCGAGGCGATCGAGGCTCGGGCGCATCGGCGGCTGACCAAGGACGAGGCGCACCTTGGGCGCCGTGCCCGGACGGTCGGGCGACGTGTTGTCACTCAGTGCCCGCAACGCCGACGGGCTGGCCACCGCGAGGACGGCCGTCGCCGATCCTTCGGCGAGTGCCTGGAGGTCCTCGCCAAGCCTAGCCTGCAAGGGCCCGAGTGCGCCGCCCTCCAGGTGGTGCACGAAGCCGCGCACCGTCCGGAACCCATCCTCGAACGCGAGCCATGGGTTCCGCTCCCGCCATTGAGTCGTCGTCGGCAACCGGACGTGACCGCCGGCGATCCGCAGCGCCCCGCCGCGGCCCGCCCCGGTCGCCAGGCGACTCGACGGGATGAGTGCGTGAAGGACCGCGAGCCGGAGTGCCGCCAGGACCTGCGCCGACCGCAGGTCGGCCTCGATGCGCTCCATGATCGCGGTGAGGGCGATGAGCTGGCGCGGCGTGTGCAGGTCCAGCAGCTCGTCGACGAGCTCGGGCGCCCCATCGACCACCGGGAACCGGTCGCGCGCCCAGGCGCGCGCCGCGGGCAGATCGGCGTCGGCGTTGGCCCGCTCGACATCGTCGTCGTCGAGCGCTCCGTGACGGGCTTCGGAGCCGCCACGAAGGTCGCGGCATACCGTGCACCGGTAGTGCCGGGTGATCGGCCGGGCCGTCCCATCCGTCCCGTCGGTGGTCCAGGTGAACTCGTCCGCGACGAGCATCCGGCCGCACGTCGCGCAGCGGGTCGCGAACAGGTCGCCCATCGAAACCTTGAGGCTCGACTGCCCGCGCGGTGACGCCGACATGCCCTGGAACGCCGCGTCGAGATGGCGGACATCCGGCGGGCGGAGCACGACCTCGGCGAGCATCCGTGTCAACGGGCTCGATTCGATCGACACCGCGCGGCGCTGCCGATCGACCGCCGCGCGCGCCACCCACCCGCCACGACCGGCGAGGTCGGCGACGACGTCGCCCGGGCCCGTATGCGCCTCGATGCGCGCGGCGAGCAACGCCGGGGGCGGAGCCGGCGCCAGGCGCTCGAAGACCGGCAGGTTCCCGCCGACGTCAGCGCGGGAGACGTGGGGGCGGAGCGTCATGTTGGGGAGATGCTAGACCACCGATGAAAGCCCTTCGGCGCGGATCCTCGAATCCCGCCGCTCGCGACGAGGTCGTCGACGAGGATCAGGCTTCGTCGAGCTCGTCGGGCTCCTCTTCGAACGCCTCGTCGGTCGTCGATTCCGGCGGCAGGACGCGGTCGAGGTCCTCGATCTCCTCGTCCTCCTCGTCGTCCTCCAGGTCCTCCTCGAGCTCCATCTCCTCGCGGACGAGCGTGCCCTTCGTGTACGGGCGCAGATCGGTCGACTTGGCCGCCGTCGGGAAGCTGACCTTGCCGTAGTTGCTCGGGTCCTGGAAGGTCTCGCGGATGATCAGCCGGACGTCCTTGTCGCCGAGACTCGTCACGCCGGCCGCGTACTTGTTGCCGTCGGCGATGAGCTTGAGCAGCCGGGCGGCGACGCGCGGCTCTACGACGCCGATGCGGACGCCGTTGCTGAAGGCGATCAGGCGATTCCGCTCCGGTGTGAGGTCGACCGCGTCGCCCGGGTTGACCTGGGCCAGCTCCTTCGGGTTGGCGAGATCGGTGAGGAACGCGAACCCGGTCTTGCCGGTCTCCTCGACGAAGATGCCGACCGGCGCCTTGCTGCCTTCCTGGGCCGGGACGGTCCGCTCGCCGGCGGCATTGAGGAGCACCTTGAGCCGGTCGATGTTGCGCTCGGCGATCCGGTTCGTCGGATCGAGGGCCAGGGCGGTCTGGTAGTGCTCGCGGGCCTCGCCGAGGCTGCCGAGCTCCCAGAGGGCCTTGGCGAGCCGGTTCTCCGCCTCCGCGTCAGGACCGAGCTCGATCAGCTTGCGGTTCGTGGCGGCGGCCTCCTCCCAGTGGGCGGCGGAGGCCTGGGCGATGGCCCCTTCGGCCAGCTGGCGCTTGGTCCGGGTCAGGTTGGCCGGGGTCTGGGCGGTTGTCTCGACGTCGGGGAAGGTCACTGGACGGTCGTCCTTTCGGGCGCGATTGATCCGCGCTACGGTCCGGGGTGTGGGACTCGATCGGGTGGGCGGATCGGGCGGTCGGCCTCGCTTTCTAGCATAGTGCGGCGCAGCCGTCAAACGCGACGGGCTCGAGCACTACTCACGCACCAGCAGGTTGAGCGCGATGACGGCGATCCCGAGCGCCGCGAGCAGGACCGTCTGCCAGATCCAGCGAGCGTCGCGCCGGCGTGCAGGGGTCGCGGCGTGGAACGCGTCCCACAGGTAGAAGGTCAGCGTCAGCATCGCCGGCCCCATCAGGCGCGGGATCTGCGCGAAGCGCAGCCCCGCGGCGGCGATCGCGATCGCCACGCCGTACGTGGCCGCGGACCACAGCGCGTCGCGCAGGGAGGTCACCCGGAGGGCGGCCGCCCGATAGCCGAGGAGCGTCGCCACGGCGGCGTCCCCGGCCGCCAGAACAAGCAGGTCGGCCCGCGGCAGCGGACCACCAGCCGCACCGCTCGTTCCGGGCTGGGCCAGCCCGCCCGGCACCGTGGCGGCGACCCCGATGAACGCCAGGAATGCGACCAGCAGGGTCGTCACGAGGACCGTGGTGCGACCCTCGACGTCGAGCCCGCTCGGCGAGGACAGGATCCGGGCCTCGAGCGCGAGGCAGCGCTCGACGAGGAGCCCGGTCACGACGAGGGCGGGCGCGAGCCATAGCCCGAACGGCACGAGGCGGAGTGCCCCGAGGCAGGCGACCGCCGCAACGGCCGGAAGGATCAACGACTCGATCGGCACACCCAACGCGTGGTGTTCCGTGTGGGCCGTCTCCTCGCCGAGGACCTGGAGGCTGCCGAGGATCACCGCCCCGAGGAGGAAGATCGCGACGAACCACACGCCGGGCGGCTCAATCAGCCGGGACAGGCCGACGATGGTGACCGCGGCGAGCGCGAGGTCGCGCCGGCCGGCTCGCGGGTCGTGCATCGCGGCGATGGTACGCGGCCCGCTCATACCCGCCCCGGCTTGCCGGCAACGTACGCCAGGACGTCCGCGCGCGATCGCGTGTTGAGGAGGTGACCTGGTTCGACCCAGGCGCGGCGGGCCTGCGTGACGCCCCAGCGCAGGTGGTCGAACTCCGCGGTCTTGTGCGCGTCGGAGTCGATCGATAGCAGGCAGCCCATCGCGACAGCGCGGCGGGCGCGTTCGACCGCCAGGTCGAGCCGATGGGGTGATCCGTTCATCTCGAGGACCGTGCCGGTCCGGGCGGCTTCGGCGTACACGGCGTCCCAGTCGAGATCGAGGTCGTCGCGACCGCCGATCATCCGGCCGGCAGGATGGGCGATCACATCGACATGCGGGCTGCGGATCCCGTTGAGCGTCCGCCGCGTCAGCTCGGCCTTCGACTGGCGACGGGACACGTGGACCGAGGCGACGACGAGGTCGAAGCGCGCGAGCAGGTCGTCCTCGTAGTCGAGCGCACCGTCGGCGCGGATCTCGAGCTCGCAGCCGTGCAGGAGGCGGAACCCGTCTGGCGGGGTCTCCGGCGGCGCGGTCCCCTCGGCCTCCTCCCGCTCGTAGCGAGCGTTGAGGGCCGCGATGATCGCTCGCTGCTCCTCGACTCGATCCGGGTTGAGGCCGCGGGCGATCGCGAGCGAGTGGCTGTGGTCGGTGAGGACCTGGTAGGCGTGCCCGCGGCGACGGGCGGCCTCGGCCATGACCTCGATGCTGTGCGTGCCGTCCGACCAGTCGGAATGGCTGTGCAGGTCGCCGGTCAGGTCGTCGAGCGTGACGAGGTGCGGCAGGGTCCCTGCCAGCGCCGCCTCGATCTCGCCGTGGTCCTCGCGCAGCTCCGGTTCGATAAACGGCAGGCCGAGGAAGGCGTACGCATCGGGTTCCGTGGCGAACGTCCGGAGCTCGGCATCGTCACCGGTGAGCGGCTCCCCGTCCTCCCCGATCCGCAGGAACCCCTTCTCCGACAGGCTCCAGCCCTGATCGCGGGCGCGTTCGCGAAGGCGAACGTTGTGCTCCTTCGAGCCGGTGAAGTGGACCCGGTACGTGCCCGCGGTACCGGGCGGCATCACCATGAGGTCGACCTGCGGGCCGCGCAGGAGCCGGACGGCGGCCTTGTAGCCACCCTTGTTGATGACGTGCTCGACGATGCCGAGCGCGGTGAATCGCTCGATCAGCCCCGGACCGTCGGCGGTTTCGGCGAGGAGGTCGAGGTCGCCGATGGATTCGCTCCGACGGCGGAAGGACCCGGCGGGCTCGATCGAGATGGGGTCCGGGCCGGCTGACAACGCCTCGATGAGACCGTTGATGATCGCCTCGGCGCGAGGGAGCAACATCCGGCGGGGTGTCGATTCGAGGCGGGCGATCCCCTCGAGGATGACCTGCTCGGTCCGCGCCGACAGGCCCCGGAGCCCACGGAGCGTGCCGGCCTCGGCGGCGTGCCGCAGGTCTTCCATGGAGAGGATCCCGAGCTCGAGCCAGATCTGGCGGACGGTCTTCGGGCCGAGGCCAGGGATTCGCAGCAGGTCGACCAGGCTCGGCGGGACCTCGGCGATGAGCTTGTCGTAGAAGGCCATGCGACCGGTGGTCGCGAGCTCCTCGATCTTGTCGCTGATGGCCGCGCCGACACCGGGGATCTTCGGGGCGTTCCCCTCGCGGTACGCGGCGACGAGGTCGACCGGGCTGCGCCCGATTGCGTCCGCCGCGCGGTGATACGCGACGGTCTTGAAGACGAGCTCGCCCTTGACCTCGAGCATGTCGCCGATCTCGTGGAAGATCCGGGCGAGATCGCCGTTGGTGAGGTTCCGGGCCGGCTCGTCGTCGTCCGGTTGACGGAGGTCGGCGTCGGCGAGCTCCTGGTCGAAGTCGAGGAGGTCTGGGTCGGCGTCGGGGTCGTCGTGGACAGCGGCCTCCGGCGGCGGGTCCGTGCGGGCGACGCGGCGTGGCATGGCCGCGATGGTACCGGGCGCACCCGGTGAACCGGCGGACTAGGCAGCGATCACCCGGTCCCGGCCCGCTCGTTTGGCACGGTAGAGCGCCCGGTCGGCGCTCTCGATGAGGTCCTGGATCGGCTCGTCGGGGCCGTCCGCCACGGCGACGCCGACCGAGACGCTGACCTGACCCACGCCGAGCCGGCGAAGGTCGAGGCCGCGGACCGCGGCCCTGATGCGCTCCCCGACCTCCACCGCGACCCCGGCGTTCGGGTTCCGCAACAGGACCACGAACTCCTCGCCGCCGAACCGCGCCGGGACGTCGTCCTCGCGGACGGCCCCCACGATCGCGCCACCGACCGCCCGCAGGACCGCGTCGCCGGTCGCGTGGCCGTGGCGGTCGTTGAGCGCCTTGAACCGGTCGATATCGACCATCAGGATCCCGACCGCATCGCCGGCGCGCCGTCGCTGGGCGAGCAACCCGACGAATTCGTCGAAATAGCGGCGGTTCGGAAGCCCGGTGAGAGCGTCGGTAGAGGCCCGCGCCTCGGCGTCGCGATGCGAGTACGCGCGGGCGAGCGCCGCCGATGCCTCCACGGCCGCGCCGCCGAGGATCCGGTTGGTGGACTCCGACCAGCTCGCCCCGACCCGTCGCGACACTACGATCGCCCCGACGACCCCATCCGGCGTCGTCAACGGCGCGGCGATGACCTGGGTCAGGCCGTAGGCGCCGCGGACTCGGCGGGCGATGCGGTCGGCGATCTCCGTCGGCGTCGGTGACCGTCCCTGGATCGGGTCCTCGAGATCGGCGATGGGGAGCGGCGTCGAATGGTCGGGGATGCCGACCCTCGTGCTGACGAGATGCGCGGCGAGCGAACGGCCGTCCTCGGCGCGCCGGACGACCACGATGTGGTCGGCTCCGGTGGCGTGACCGAGCTCCTCGACGATGGCATCGACGATCGCATCCGGCGACACCGACCGAGAGAGCCCGCTGAGGATCCGCGCGAACGACTCGGCCTCGCCACGCCGGCGGGCGTCGAGCTCGTCCACCGCTGATCCATGCACGATCGCCGCCAGGCCGGCGACGAGGACGACCGCCGCGAGGGCGCGATCGCCGAAGGTCGCGGCTGCGTCCAGGGCGTGTACCAGCGCGATGAGCGCCACGATCAGGAACGCGATGGAGAAGGTCCACCAGGATCGGCGGATGCGGCGATCCGACGGATCCACGGTGCGCGTCATGCGCCTGGTGGCTGCACTCACATCGGGAATACAGGATGCGGCCCCGTGCGTCGCGCGTCCAGCCTCGGGGCCAGTACCGATGGGGCGCCGGGGCCTGGTACTTCCGTACTAGGCGGCAGCCCCGTCCGGCCCGACGGCGGCGCCGTGACCGCCGTCGCGCTTGACCCGATAGAGCGCCCGGTCGGCCGAGGCGATCAGCTCGGTCGCGTTGCGGCCGTCACCCGGATAGGTCGCGATGCCGATGGAGGCGGCGATCGGGACCGGTCCGCGCTGCTCGTCGACGTACGGCCGGTCGCGGAACCCGTCGAGGATGCGTTCGGCGGCCCGGCGCGCCTCGGTCGCGTCGGTGTCGGGCAGGATCACGGCGAACTCGTCTCCGCCGTAGCGCGCCGGCACATCCGACAGCCGCAGCGTGCCGCGGATCAGCTCGGCCGCCCAGGTCAGGACCTTGTCGCCGAACAGGTGCCCGAACGTGTCGTTGACCAGCTTGAAGTCGTCGAGGTCGAGCATCAGCACGCTGAGCGGGCGCTTGCCGCGCTGCGACCGCACGACCTCCTCGCCCATGCGCTCGTGCAGATAGCGGTGGTTGAAGAAGCCGGTCAGGGGATCGCGGTCGGCTCGCTTGCGGGCTTCCTCGTAGAGCCGCGCGTTCTCGAGGGCCATGGCGGCCTCGTTCGCCATCGTCCGCGCCAGCTCGAGGTGCTGCGCGTCCCAGCGGACCTCGGTCTTCGAGAACAGTTCGACCAGGCCGATCGCCTGGCCCTTGGCGACGAGGGGGAGCATGACCAGGATGCGGTTGCCGTCCTTGCGGAGCAGCGCGGTCTCCGCTGGGTCGGCGCCCGGATCGTCGGCGTCGATGATCGTGGTCACGCCACGTTCCAGGACGCGCAGCGTCTCCGGGAAGCCGGCCACGTCGAAGTACTGCTCCAGCTCGTCGAGCTTCTGCTGCGGGTAGTAGCCGAGCGACTCGACCCGACCGGACGGCTTGTCCCAATAGCTGATCGCACACTCGTCGACGCCCATCGCCCGGGCGAGGTGACCGGCCATGAGGTTCGCGACCTGGCGCGGGTCGAGGCTTTCGGAGAGCTCGCCGCTCATGTCGAGCAGTCGACGCAGTTCCCGGGTGAGCTCCTGGCTTCGGGTGAGGAGTCGAGCGGTCTCGACGGCCGTCGCCGCGTGATCGGCGAGGATCCCCAGGACGCGCAGGTCGTCCGCTTCGAAGCCGTCGAGCCCGAGCTTGGACAGCGTGATGACGCCGACGGTGATGCCGTCGTAGCGCATCGGGACGACCAGCATCGATTCGTCGACGTCGTCGGTGCCGGGGATCGTCTGCCCGCGCGGATCCGCGTTCGCGTCATCGATCCGGAGCGGCTCCCCGTTCTGGGCGACCCAGCCGGTGAACCCTTCGCCGAGCCGGCAGCGGAGCAGGTCGAGGTCAACCTGCTCGTACGCCCC
>JBIOWA010000129.1:0-6364 GCA_044868045.1 Candidatus Limnocylindrales bacterium | reverse complement strand
GGCCGGACCGTTCGAGCTCTTGCTCAGAACGCTGTATGCAGACGGTCGGATCGACGACGAGGCGTTCCGGAACCTCCTGGACGCGCATCGCACCAAGGACGACGAGCCGTGATTCGGCGGCTTGCGTTGGCCGGCGTGCTGGCGACGATCGCCGGGCTGTCGACCGCGGGCGGTGCGTTCGCCCAGGAGCCGGTCGCAACAATCGACTGGACAACCACGCCGCCAGCCTCGGGCACGGTCGTCGATGGGGCTGCGCGAGTCACCTCGCCAACGGGTGGCACCTTCCCGCTGGTGACGATCGATGTCGCCGAACTGGGGACGACCGGATACGAGCTGCGCGGCCAGGTCCGCTACGAGGCCGTCGCCGGAACCTCCTACCTCGAGATGTGGAGCGTGTTCCCTGATGGAGGCCGCTACTTCTCGCGCACACTCGCCACCGAGGGGCCGATGGCGGCGCTGTCCGGCACGTCCGATTGGCGGGCATTCGAGATCCCGTTCTTCCTGAACGGGTCCAGCCCACCGACGCGCCTTGAAGTCAACATCGTCCTCGCCGGCGCGGGCACGGTCGACGTCGGACGGCTCGAGCTCGTCACGCTGCCGGCCGGCGCTGCCACCGACGGTGCTTGGCTCTCCCCGCGCGAGCTCGGCGCGGTCGGCGCGATCGCGGGCTCGACGATCGGGCTGTTCGGGGCGCTCATCGGCGTGCTGGTCAGTCGACGTCGCGGTCGCGCGTTCGTGCTGCCGGCGATGGCTGCGGCGACGGTCGCGGGCGTAGCTCTGATCGTCCTCGCGGGCGTCGCCCTGTTCATGGGTCAGCCGGGATCTGTCGCATACGCGTTGTTCCTGCCCGGAGTGATTCTCGCCCTGGTCTGCGGTCTGGGCCTGCCGCGGGTTCGACGGATCTACGCCGACGACGAGCTTCGGCGGATGCGCGCGCTCGACCACGCTTGACGATCGACCGCGATCGACATGCCAGCGAGATTTCGGCCGCGCCCGGCTTTGCTGCAACGGGCCGCGAGCGCTGCCATGCTTCATCGGTGACTCCGCTCCGAACCCTTCGCCCGTGACGGACTCGAGAAAGCAGCCCGGACAGCCGGAGCGCCGACGGAGCGGCCGGCTGACGATCCGTCCGGAGGCCACGCATCTGGCGGGCCGCCGAAAGGCGATGACGGAGGACGAGGCCCTCCTCCAGCGGCCCGTCCGACCTGAGTTCCTCGACTCCGATCCGTGGCGGTCGTTGCGCATCCTGTCGGAGTTCGTCGAGGGGTTCGATGCGCTGGCCGAAGTCGGTCCTGCCGTCAGCGTGTTCGGCTCGGCGCGGATCGGCCGCGGTCATCGCTACTACCGCCAGGCACGAGAGCTCGGCAAGATGCTGGGCAAGGCTGGCTACGCGGTGATCACCGGCGGCGGCCCGGGGATCATGGAGGCCGCGAACCGAGGCTGCCGGGAGGGCGGCGGCCTGTCCATCGGCTGCAACATCGAGCTGCCGAAAGAGCAGGGGCTCAATCCGTACGTCGACCTCGGCGTGGAGTTCCGCTATTTCTTCGCCCGCAAGGTCATGTTCGTGAAGTACGCCGACGCCTTCGTGATCTTCCCGGGCGGCTACGGGACGCTGGACGAGTTGTTCGAGGCGCTGACGCTGATCCAGACGGAGAAGGTCCAGGACTTCCCGGTCATCCTGATGGGCACCGATTACTGGGGCGGGATGATCGACTGGATCCGCGCGTCGCTGCTGGCCGAGGCGGCGATCAACCCGGAGGACGTCGACCTGCTGCGCCTGACCGACGATCCTGACGAGGCGATCCGCATCATCAAGGCGTACCAGCGCGTCCATCGGGAAGCGGCCGCCGCGGTCGAGCCCGAGACGAAGCCGATCAAGAAACGGGACGTCAAGAAGCCGACGTCGAAACCGGAGCGCAGGGAGAGTTAGGGTCCTCGCCTGAGAGCCAGGGCAGCGGGTCCTGTCGCTGGATGAACCCCGCGTGCTCGCGCCTACGCTGGCGCTAGCGGCGCTCCGCGCGCGAGAACCCTCCGGCGCCACCCGCCCCGCCGGCCGAATACGGGCGGGACGTCGCTCCCGAGGGCCCGCCGACCTCGGTCACCGTGCCTGAACGTCACCCGGCGAGGTTGGAGATATGGCCTCGATCAGGGCGAAACGGCGGTTGAAGCGACAACGGCCCTCACACAGGAAGACGCCCACCCCACCACAACAGAATCAGGACAACGGCGGCCACCGCGACGACAAGTCCGACCGTGCTCACCCACGTTGGCGTTCCGCCCCATGTCCACGGAAGTGTCGCGTCAGTCTGGGCGTAAATCGCGTCGAACTCCTCACGCGGGATTGGCAATCCGTCGCCCCAGTTCTCCTGGTACTCCGGTGACCCGGGAGTGGACGGCTTTGTCATTTCCCACGGCCCACCGATCTCGGCCTGCGAGGCGCGCGTGACGTAGATCAGAGTTCCGTCCGCTCGCATCCCCATGTCGCGCCCGGCAGCCCCGTCCGGCATGACCTCGACTAGCCAGTACGCCAGATCCACATTCGGCTTCGTTTTGACGTAGGGGATGCGCAGGTAACGGCGCTCGCCATCCTGTCTCGAATCCATGTGTGTCAAGGTATCGCGCGCTTGCCTGGCATAGCGTCCGGCAATGTCACCCGAGCCCGGCTGTCGGGACGGGCTCACGGACTTGGAGTCTGGAACTCCACATAGAGAACGTTGGGATCGCCAACGGGGCAGCCACCGGTGACGAGCGACCCCTCGCCAGCGATCACCTTGCCGTCTGGCCCGATGACTTCGAGCTCGGGGACGAACCGCGCGCTGGTCCCTGCCGACCAGACGAGCTCCTTCCGCGAGCCGTCCTCGAATGTCATCCACGCTCCGCGAGGATCGTCTGGCGAGCCGTGAAGTCGATAGTCACCGACGAAACCTCCACCGGCGCAAAAACCGCCCGGACCAGTCGGCGACCGGAAGCCAGCGCTCGCCTTGACCGAGCGGTCGCGTCGACGGCGCGCCAGAACCGCAACCAGCCAAAACCACGATGAGAAGCGCCGACATCAAGGCTCGGACCACGATTGCGACAAGGTCGCGCAGTCGCTCCGACCGGTCAATCGGTGCGACGGCTTCCGCGTCCCAGCACGCCAAGGTGGCTCAGCCTCCGGCCATGACACCTGAAAGGGCCGGGCGCTCGGTCCAGTAGAGGCACATCTCCTTGTCGAGCTCGGCCCACGTGAACTCGCGCATCGCGGAGTGCACTTTCGAGGCCACAGCGCGAGAGGGCGCGTTCTCGGGGGACACGAGCGAGCAGACGACATCGAATCGCGTGTTGGCAAAGACCCAAGCGACGCTGGCACGGGCCGCTTCAGTGGCATATCCGCGGCCCTGCTCGGGCGGGACGATGTGGTAGCCCACCTCCGGGATCAGCTCACCATCAACGGGCTGGAGCATGGGTCCGCAGTCGCCGAGGAACCGCCCGTCCGAGCGCCGGATGACGCCCCACAACCCGAACCCGCTCTCCCTGTAGCTCCGGCGAGCCCACTCGATCCAGGCGGCGACCCGGTCGCGGTCGAACGGCGCCGGGTAGTAGCGCATCGCGACGGGATCACCCAGGACCTCGAAGAGGGCGTCGACGTCATCGAGTTCGAGCTCCCTCAGGAGTAGGCGTTCGGTCGTCACGATATCCCGCACCGGCGCAGGATAGAAAGCCCGCCGCTTCGCGTCACCCTTGCTCAGCGCACGACACCGAGGAGAGGACCCCGGCGGCACCGCTGCCAGGATCAGGCCCGGAACCCACCAGCCGTCGACGTCGCTGTTTCGATCGGCGAATGCCCGAGCGACGCCGTCCGCCACATATTCAGGTGGCGCCGGGAACTCATGGGCCGCATGTTAGGCGGGGAATACGTAGCGATTACAGGCACCGTTCGTGGCTCAGCGTTCGCCAATGTCACCAGACCTGCGACAGGCTATCGGGTCGCCAGCAGGTAGCGCGCGAGGTCCCGGCGCTGGGCGAAGTACTCGCGGGCGTACTCATCAGGTAGGTGCGCTTCGATGCGATCCAGATCGGCGACGTACTCCGCAAGCCATTGCCGATGATCGGGCGCCAAGGGATGCGTGTTGTTCACGTAGTGGCTGGCCGCCCCTGCGATCCCGTCGTCGACGTCGACGAGCTCCACGCCCTCGATGACCTCGCCAGCCAGCCCCGCAGGAAACGGAACCAGCAGGTTCTTGTAGAGATCAGCAAGGGCGTCATCCCGCGCCATGCCGGGAGCATGCCACGACGCGACGTCAATTGATCGTGGCAATGACTCCTGTCGCCGGAGGAACCCGCTCGCAGGTCGGACGTCGTCCCTTACCCCGGAGATCACGGATTGCGCTGCTTGCGGGCATCCTCACCGTTGATGCCGCGCTCGGTCAGGGCTGCGGCGAGACCTTCCAGATCTTCGACCGTCACGTACAGCGCCGGGATGTGGAAGAACACGAATCGTACCGGCTCCTTGAAGTCGACCCGGACGCCGCCGCGAGGGCTGCCGCCGAACGTCACGTCGCGGTGGAGGAGGTTGGTCCGGACGCCGATCGCGGTGATCCACAGCCACGGACCTTCGATCCGCCATGAGGCGATGTTGCTCAGCGGCGTGTGGACTCGAAAGAACCCGAACCGCGCGTCGAGGTCGCCGTCCAGGTCGACGTAGGCGTTGCCGTCGTGTACGCCGAACAGGCGGAGCAGCGGTCGGGAGCGGCGGCCGAGGCGGATCGGAAATCGGCGGGGTGGCATCGCGGGGGACAATACGCTCTGTGAAGGCTGAGCTCGTTGCATTCGGAGAACTGCGGATCGGGGGCGAGCGGTACGAGCGCGACGTCGTGATCGATGCCGGCAAGATCCGCAAGCGAAAGAAGGGACCTTCCAAGGCTTTGCGCGGTGAGTTTGGGCATACGCCGCTGACCAGTGCCGAGGACATTCCCTGGGGCGGTCGCCGGCTCATCGTCGGGACCGGCGCGGATGGCGCGCTCCCGATCAGCCCGGACGTTTACGCCGAGGCGGAGCGACGCGGCATACGGGTCGAGGCACTACCAACACGGGATGCCTGTCGCCTCCTGACGGACCTCGAGGCGACAGAGGTCCACGCGGTCCTCCACGTCACCTGTTGATCCCGGCTGCCGGTATGTCAGCCGTAGGCACATGAATGGCACAGCCGTGCACGAACGGATGCCAGATTCGACCAAATCTGTTGGATTTGCACAGCGGCGGTGCTAGTTCGTTCGGAATGTGTGCCTGGGGCTGACATCGCAGGTGTTGGACCCGGAAACCGGCCGGCGAAGGCGGGCGGGGTAGGGAACCCGCCGTTCAAACCGGTAGGACCACCTCGATCATGTCGCCCGTGATCCGCACCGGGTAGTACCGCAGTCGTCGCACGCGGGTCAGCCTGCGGGCCTCGGCCTTTCTGCCGGGCGGGTCGATCTTGGGGTCCTTGCCGGCGGGCGACCAGGTCGGGTGGTACACGCCGTCGGCATCCATGCCGCCGGTCGTCGGCATCTGCGCGGTGTCGCCGCTCACCAGGTCGAAACGGCCCTCGTGGAGCGGGCATTGGACGATGCAGCCGTCGAGGTCGCCGATCGACAGCGGCGCCGACATGTGCGGGCAGCGATCGTCGGTGGCGAAGACGCCCTTTTCGGTATTGACCAGCAGGATGTCGAGCTCGCCGACCGTGACTCGCCGCATCGAGCCCTCCGGCAACTCGTTGAGCGACAGCATCGGCCGGAACGGTGCGTCGGTCGTGCCAATGGCCTGGAGTCGAGGCGGGAACGCGGCAGGAGCGGCGGTGATGATCGGCACGGAAGTCATCCTAGCCCGGAACGCGGAACGGCCCCGATGGTTCGCACCGATCGGGGCCGCTCGTGGAGGAGGGACGTCGAGGTCAGTCGGCGGCCGGTGCGCTCGTCAAGCGAGGCCGGGCCTCCGGTGCCGGCGCCCGGGACGTGCGGAGCGTGAGCTCCTGCATCCCGGCGGCGGCCAGAGCGGCAACGATCGCCGCCGCGACACCGATCCAGAACGTCTGGGCGACGCCGAGGCTGAACGCCTGGTGGATGCCGGCCACGATGTTCGAGATGAACGGCTCGATGAACGCCCGAGCTTGTTCCGGGACGCTGGCCAGGATCGACGCGCCGAGGTCACCGACGCCGGTCAGCTGGTTGAAGTCCAGCGCCCCACTGCTGCTCGCCTGGTTGAAGCCCTGGACGACCTGCGCCGGAACGCCTGCCGTCGAGAGCTGGGGCGCCAGCTGCTCCTTGAACGTCGTTCCGAAGATCGTGCCGACGATCGCCAGCGCGACCGTGCCGCCGATCTGGCGGAAGAACGTCAGGTTGCTGGTCGC
>JBIOWA010000128.1:0-2703 GCA_044868045.1 Candidatus Limnocylindrales bacterium | reverse complement strand
TGTCCCCAGCACGATCGCCACCGCGGCGCCGACCCGCGGCCGATCCCGCAGCAGCGAGCCTGTCATCAGGAGGTGACGTCCAGGGTCACCTCATGGACCGCGCCGTCGACGATGCGCCAGGCACGGACGCTGGGCGTGCCGGTTCCCCGGTCCGCCTCGTCCCCGGCCAGCGAGACCAGCACGTAGAGAGCATCCGGATAGAACGCGAGCCCGATATCGGTCGGCGAGGGCACGGAAGGCGTATGGGTATGCGAATGGACGATGCCCCAGAACGTCTCGTCGGCATCGTCGGTGGCGACCGTCAGTCGGTACAGGTCGTCGGGGTCGATCTCGTAGCGGTACGGGGAGGCCGCCTTGTTCCGGGTCGCCTCGAAGCGCAAGGCTCGGCCGCCCTCCGCCGCGGGACGATCCCCGATGAGCAGGCCGCACGCCTCGTTCGGGTACCCGGCGCGGGCGTGGTCGATCATCGCCTGGACCAGGTCCGCGGGAATGGCCGCCTGCAGCGGCCCGGGATGGGCGGCTGTCACCACCAGTTGACGGCGCCCTCGAGCGCGTCGGTCATCTCGTCGAACGACGTCGTGAACGTCCCGGCCGACAGGTATTTCCAGCCGCCGTCCGGCAGCAGCGCGACGATCGTGCCCTCGGCCATCCGCGTCGCTTCGCGTGCGGCGGCCACCAGGACCGCACCACAGGACGGCCCGCCGAAGATGCCTTCGCGGAACACGAGCTCACGCAGTGCGGTCAGCGCGTCGAGGTTCGAGACGAGGTATTTCGCATCGATCGCCGTCGGATCGAGGATCTCGGGAATGAACCCCTCGTCGAGCGAACGCAGGCCCTGCACCGCTTCCCCGGGCAGCGGCTCGGCGGCCACGATCCGTACCCCCGACTTGTGCTCGCGGAGATAGCGCGACACGCCCATGAGCGTCCCGCCCGTGCCGAGACCGGCGACGAACACGTCGATCTCCGGGCAATCGTCAAGGACCTCGGGGCCGGTGGTCTCGTAGTGCGCCAGCGGGTTCGCCGGGTTGCCGTACTGGTAGGGCATCACGAAGCGGTCGTCCTTCGCGACAAGGTGCTTGGCCAGTGCGATCGCCCCGTTCGAACCGAGCGCCCCGGGCGAGTCGATCACCTCGGCGCCAAAGAGGGCCGCCATCTGGCGCCGCTCGTTGGTGACGTTGTTGGGCATCACCAGCGCGACGCGGTAGCCCTTGCGCCGTCCGATCATCGCCAGCGCGATGCCGGTGTTGCCCGAGGTCGGCTCGAGGATGATCGAGTCGTCGCGGAGCAGACCGCGGGCCTCGAGGTCTTCGATCAGGTATTTCGCAATGCGGTCCTTGACCGACCCCGTCGGGTTGAGCATCTCGAGCTTGGCGAGGATGCGGACCCGCGGGTTCGGGCTCATCCGGGAGATCTCGACCAGCGGCGTGTGGCCGATCGCGTCGAGGATGTCGGCGTAGCTCCGACCGTGACGCGGGGCGTTCGCGGCGGCGATGTCGCGGTCGCGATCGGCGTCGATCCGCCAGGGAACGGCCATGGTCAGCCGCCGGCCATCGCCGGGAGGAGGCGGACCTCATCGCTCGGGGCGACCGGCGTGTCGAGGCCGGCGAGGTAGCGAACGTCCTGGCCGTTCACATAGACGTTGACGAAGCGGTTGAGGTCGCCTTCGTGGGTCAGCAGCTGCCCGCCGAGCGACGGATGGCGCTCGACGAGGCCGTCGACGACCGAGCGGATCGAATCGCCCTCGACCTCGAGCGACTTCACGCCGCCGACGCTCGGGCGCAGGACCGACGGGATGAAGACAACGCTCACGCGCGCGCCTCCGGCGATACCGAGCCGGCCAGACCGGTCGTGGTCATGACGAACGGCGCATCCGCGCCGACGTTCGCGACACTCAGCGGTCGACCGGCCTTGCGTGCCTCGACCGCGGCGTCCGAGCAGACCGGGCAGGCCGGGTCGCGGCGGAGCTGGAGCTCGGTGAACTCGGTCTCGAGCGCGTCGAAAAGCAGCAGGCGGCCGGCCAGCGTGTTGCCGATCCCGAGCAGGATCTTGAGCGCCTCGTTCGTCTGGAGCAGGCCGAGGATCCCCGGCACGACGCCCAGCACCCCGGCGACCGAGCAGCCCGGCGCCAGCTCTGGCGGCGGCGGGGTCGGGTAGAGGCAGCGATAGCACGGCCCCTCGTAGGGGACGAAGGTCGTGAGCTGGCCTTCGAAGCGGAACACGCTTGCGTGCACGACCGGGATGCCGGCAGCGACCGCGGCATCGTTGAGGATGTAGCGGGTCTCGAAGGTGTCAGTGCCGTCGAGGATGACGTCGTAGCCGTCGATCAGCCGCGCGACGTTCTCAGCGACCAGCATCTCCTCGTGCTCGACGACGTTCACATCGGGGTTGAGCGCGTTGATCGCGATCCGCGCCGATTCGACCTTGCGCTCGCCGACGCGGTCGGTGGTGTGCAGGATCTGGCGCTGCAGGTTGCTGACGTCGACGACGTCGAAGTCGACGAGGCCGATCGTCCCGACCCCGGCCGCGGCGAGGTACAGTGCGGCTGGGCTACCGAGACCGCCGGCGCCGATGAGCAATGCCTTGGACTCGAGCAGGCGCTTCTGGCCGGCCGCGCCGACCTCGGGGATCAGCAGGTGGCGGCTGTAGCGCTGCTTCTGCTCCGGGGTCAGGACGACCGGGGTCTCGAAGTCGAGGCCGGCGCCC
>JBIOWA010000127.1:0-11960 GCA_044868045.1 Candidatus Limnocylindrales bacterium | reverse complement strand
CGAGCAGGTTCTCGATGCGGTCGCCGATGACGGCGACCTCGTTGTGGGCCGCGATAATGACGCTCACCGGCGGGCTGATGTCCGCCGACACGTGCGGGCGCCGGCGGAAACGGCCGCGCAGGATCGTCAGTGCGGGCATCCCAACGTACGTCGCCGCCAGCAAGGTCGCGGCCAGCCAGAAGGTCGCCGTGCGGATCATCGCCGTTGGCCCGTCATCGGCTCGGCCGTCAGGCGCCCGTCGGCCGGCGCGTCACGCGCGGCCGTGCCGGCGGCGGTCGCCCACGCCGCGCCGGCGCTGGCGATCCGGTCGAGGACCGCGCGGGCGTTGGTTGCGAGGTCGAACTCCCGCTCGATCCGCCTGCGTGCCGCTGCCCCCAACCGCTCGCGGAGGCCGGGATCGGCCTGGAGCCGCCCGATCGCGTCGGCGAGGGCGGTCGGATCCCCGGGTGGCACCAGGAGGCCCTCGACCTCGTGTTCGACCAGCTCCGGGATCCCGGACAGGCGACTGGCGACGACCGGTAGCCCGCAACTCATCGCTTCCATCAGCACGACCGGGATGCCCTCGCGCTTGCCGTCCTTGGCCGCCACGCTCGGCGCCGCGAGCATGTCCGCGTCGCCGATCGCCGCGATGACCTCCTCACGCGTCCGTCGGCCGCCGAGCGAGACGGTCCCCTCGAGACCCGCGGCGGCGATCCCATCGCGGAGCCGCGCTTCGTCGGCGCCGTCGCCGATCAGGCGGCAGCGCACGTCGACGCCTCGGTCGCGAAGGAGCCGGCAGGCCTCGACCAGGATCGACTGGCCCTTGACCTCGTGCAGCGTGCCGATGCACAGGATCGTGAACGGCCGGTCCGCGGGTACGGGCTCGGTTCGAGGCCGCAATCGAGCCGTGTCGACGCCGCAGTGGATCACCTCGACGCGGGAACGCGCGTGCTCCCCGACCTCGCCGACGATCTCCTCGAGGTTGTCCCTGGAGATCGCCACCACGAACGCGGCTTCGGCGACCTTGCGATCGAGCATGTGGCGATCGACGTGGAGATCGGAGCCATGGGCGACGAAGCTGTAGGGGATCCCGGTCAGCCTGTGGATGATGAAGCCGGCCGCCGCCGGGTGGTTCGAAAAATGGCAGTGGACGTGGCCGATCCCGGCCGCCTCCATCCCCCGAGCCATGTGGACGACCTTGGGGAAGATGGCCAGGCCCCCGACCAGATAGTTGGCACTCCCCAGCGTGCCGCGGATCAGCGCGCCGAGGGCCCCGAAATAGGCCCGCGGCCGCCGGCGGATCGCGTCCCATTGGCTGGCCAGGATCGCCCGGGACAGGAAGGGCTGGTAGTGGGCGCGGGCGGCAAGCTCGAGGGCTTCGGGGTGACTGACTGGCTCCCGGTGGCGCAGCAACGGGAAGAGCTCGACCCGCTGGCCGAGTGCCTCGACCGCGAGGACCTCGTACAGGATGAACGTCTCGGTGAGTTTCGGCCACCGCGACATGACGTACGCGATCGGCGGTCGCTCGCCCGGGGACGACCCCGTCGGGGCGGCGGCCGTTGGCGTCAGATCGCCGGTCACGCCACGGCCCTCGCCAAGGGGCCGTGCCCATCGGGGTGACGTTGGTGCCACGTCCAGGCACTGGACACAATGGCGTCGAGGTCGTGGCGAGCCGCCCAGCCGAGGACCTCCCGGGCGAGTTCCGCGTCCGCCCAGATGGCCGCCGGATCGCCCGGTCGTCGCGGCCCGTGCCGTGTCTCGATGGCCCGTCCGGTGGCGGCTCGCGCCGCCGCGATGACCTCGTTCACCGAGGCACCGCGCCCCGTTCCGAGGTTGAGCGTCACGCCGGGGCCGCCGTCCGCGAGGTGGCCGACGGCGCGGACGTGCGCGTCGGCCAGGTCCTCGACATGGATGTAGTCGCGGATCGCCGTCCCGTCCGGCGTCGGGTAATCCGTGCCGTGGATCTCGACGACGTCACGCCGACCGCCGGCGACCGCCAGGACGACGGGAACGAGGTTCTCCGCCCCTTGCCAATCCTCGCCGTTCGATCCGTCGAGCGCGGCGCCGGCCGCGTTGAAATACCGCAGGACGACCGTGCGCAGGCCGTGGGCAAGCTCGAACCATGGAGCCATCCGCTCGACCATCAGCTTGCTTTCGCCATACGGATTCTCCGGACGCACCGGGCTCGACTCCCGCACCGGCAGCTCCTCGGGTGTGCCGTACACCGCGCAGGTGCTTGAGAGCACGAGGTGCCGCACGCCGCCGTCGACCATCGCGCGCATCAGCTCGAGGCTGCCCCCGACGTTGGCGGCGAAATACGAGCCCGGATCCCCGATGGACTCCGGGACCGACTTGCGGGCAGCGAAATGGATCACGGCTTCGATCCCATGGGTGGTGATGAGGTTCCGTACGAGCCGGCGGTCCCCGGCGTCCCCGACGACGATGGTGGTCCCAGGGACGGCCGACGGGTGCCCGTGTTCGAGCGTATCGAGCACGACCGGCTCGTGGCCACCGAGGCGTAGGGCGGCGACGGTATGTGAGCCGATGTAGCCGGCGCCGCCGGTGACGAGGACGCGCACGTCGATCCCTATTCGCGCGGGCGCTTGGTCCGCCGACGGACCGCTCGTGGCTTCTTCACGGTTTCCGGCGCGACGTCTGGCGATGCCTCGTCGGGCGCCGTCTCGGGCGCGACGTCCAGTACTGGATCCGCGGGTGCCGTCTTCGGTGCCGAGTCGAACGCCATCTCTGGTACCGGTTCGGGCTCCGGTTCGGCCGGCAGCTCGGGCTCCGGTTTGGGCTCCGGTTCGCGCTTCCATTCGGGCTCCGGTTCTGGCTCCGGTGCCGGCAGCTCGGGCTCCGGTTCGGGCTCCGGTTCGCGCTTCCATTCGGGCTCGCGTTCGCGCGCGGGTTCGCGGTAGATCTCGCGCTCCGGTTCGCGCTCTGGCTCATGCGCGGGTTCGCGGTAGACCTCGCGCTCCGGTTCGCGCTCCCAACCGCCCTCCGCCTCGCGGTAGGTTTCCCGCTCCGGCACGTGCGCGGGCTCGCGTTCGGGTTCGCCGACCCATCCACCGTCCCACTCGCCGTCCGGTTCGCGCGCTGCCTCGGGAGCAGGCCGGCTGGAAACGACCGCGCTGGTGGGGGACGACACCATCGTGGTGATCCGCCGGGCCATCGGTCGTGGGCGGGCCGGCCGGGTGATCGCCGGGCCGGCGCCGGCCAGCTCGGTCGCGGGCTGGAAGACGGGTGGCGCGGAGGGCCCCGCCTCGGCTCGCCGGAAGCGGCCCCCTGACCGCGCGTCCAGGACGACGCCCAGGACGTTGGCGCCGACGAGGGTCAGGCTCTCGACGGCGTGGGCGAGGGCATCGCGCTTGGTCTGGTCGCGGCGGACGACGACGACCGAGGCGTCGGAGGCGCGTGCGTAGACGAGAGCCTCGGCGGATCCGAGGGTCGGCGGACCGGCGACGATCACGAGGTCGTGGTCGGTCAGCAACCGCTGCATGATCCGGCGAACCGCGCCGTCGTCGAGGAACTCGAGTGGGCTGCGGCCGACCGGCACGACGTGAAGCTCGGATCCGTGCGCCAGCACGACGCTGCTGAGGTCGGCCTGTCCGCGGATGACCTCGGCCAGCCCGGGACGATCCTCCAGCCCGAGCAACGAGGTTGCCTCCCCGTCCACGTCGTCGCCGTCGATGAGCACCGTGCGACGTCCGCTCGTCGCGAGGGCGGCGGCCACGTTCACGGCCGTCTCACCGGTGCCGTCGCCCGATTGGGCGCCGACCATCAACAGGCTGTGGACCGGCTCTTCGCTGTCGGCGAATACGACCCTCGTGGCGACGATCCGATAGGACGAGGCAAGTCGCGACGCGGGAAGGCGCTCCACCACGAGTCCGCGACCCGGTTGGGACGAGCGCTGGCCCTCGATCTGGCCGAGGAACGGGACCGGGACCAGTCGGGTGACGTCGTCCCGAGAGCGGACCGTCGCGCCGATGTATTCGATGAGGACCACGACCACGAGCGCGCCGAGGAAGCCGGCCAGCGCCGTGAGGATGGCGATGAGCGAGACCTGGGGCGCAACCGGGGAGGTCGGCGGCGATGCGAACTCGATGATGGTCAGCTGACCCTCGGGTCGCCCGGTGCCCTGCGAAACCAAAGCGGTCAGCTGTCCGGCCAGCGCGTTGGCCAGCTCGGCGGCGGTCTTGGGATCGCCGTGCTGTGCGCGGATGGTGAGCGTCCGGGTCGTGTCGTTCGCGGTGACGCGCGTCGCCGTCTTGAGCTCACTGGTGGTCATGTCGGCGCCAACCTGGGCGATCGCCGCCTCGAGACGAAGGTTGGTCGTTACCAGGTCGGCATAGGTCAGGGTGAGCTGGCCGGACGCCCGGAGGGTGTTGAGATCACTTTCGTACGGCCCGACGAGCATGAGCGCCCGCGCTTCGTACGTCGGCGGGATCCGGGTGGCGACGAGGTACCCGGCGAGGCCCGCGATCCAGGTCGCGACGAGAAGCGTCCACCACCATCGGCGGGCAGTGGCCAGGTATCCGGACAGTTCCAACAGTCACCCCCCAACAGTCGTCGAACCTCCCACACCCTCCGGTCGGGGGAGGCTATAGAGGATAGGTGCGAACCGCCGAACTGCATAGTCGCGGGGGTCGAGCGAAGGTCGGCGATCAGCGCCGCCGGGCGTCGACGATCGACGCCCACAGGAGCTGCGCGCGGACCATTGGCGAACGGGCACGACATCCAACGTTGATGCGTCGGATCCGCAGCCGATCCGCGTGCCGGAGGTCGTTCCCGCCCCGTTCTGTGGTGACCGCGAGCACCATGCCGGCCTTCCTGGCCGCCTCGACGGCCATGTCGTCATGAGCGCCGCTCGGGTAGGCGAGGACCAGCGGCGTCGGTCCCACCTCGCGCTCGAGATCCTCGCGAGCGCCGGCCACCTCCGCCACCGCGGTGTCGAACGGAACCCGGTCGAGGAGCGGGTGGTGGCGGGTGTGCGGTGCGAGCGTGACCCCGTCCGCGGCCAGCCGTCGGAGGGCGTCCCAGTCGAGGACGGCAGACGGCGGCGGGATCGCCCTGTCGCCGGCCGGGTCATCGAGCTCTGCGACGATTCGCTCGACATCCGCCATCGCCTCGTCGTGCGGGCGCGCCTTGAGCGATGCTTGCAGCGTGCGCATCGCCGCGCGCCGCGCCGCGAGATCGCCGAGGGAAAGACGGCCGAGTGGCGCGAGGCTGATCGAGTCACGGGCCGTGGTCGAGACCGCGTGCCACAGTCGGTCCCACCAGAACCCGGGCCCGCTGCCGCCCGGGTAGGCCGTCGGAACGAACAGCGTCGCGGGCACACCCGACGCCCGCAGCACCGGCCAGGCATGCGTGGCGAAGTCCGCATACGCGTCATCGAAGGTGACGTGGACGGCGCGCGGCGGCAGGCGATGTGGGTCGTCGATCGCGTCGAGGATCTCGGCCATGGACACCGGCCGGTAGTGACGGGCGAGGTCCTCGATCTGCTCGGCGAAGGCGCTCGGCGTCGCGCTGAGCAGCCCGGGCAACAGGTCCGGGCGGGCGACGGGATCGTCGACGCGGTGGTAGGTCAGGACCGCTAGCACGCCACGCCGCCACGGTGCGCTCCGCTCGAGGGCGCCGATCAGGGCCGCACTCAGCGGCCCTCGCGCGACGCCGGCTCCGAGACCGACGAGCCGGTCACGAACCACGACGACGGCCCTTGCCGACGACGTCGCCGGCGATCGCGGCAAACTGCGCCAGCCCCGGTCCGATGTCGTCGCGAACCAGCAGGTCGTCGCCGATCCGCGGATCGAGAAGGCTGAGCGCCGCGCCGGCGGCGCTCATGCGGCTGGGCCACGGTAGCTCGGGATGGCGCCGCCGGCCGATGGCCACCGCCCCGATCCAGGCAACCTCCAGACGGAGGTTGCGAGCCCGCACGCCGATCCGGTAGTCCGCGGCCAGTGCCGTCGACTCCGGCGGCGGGCCGTCGAGCAGGAGGTCCGCCAGTCGACCGGGAAAATCCATGCCGGCCCGGACGGCGAGAGGCAGCGAGCCCCAGACCCGTCCGTTGATCTCCATGAGCTCGGGTCCGGCCGACGTCAGGCGGAACTCGACCATCGCCAGACCGGTCCAGGCGAGCTCCGCGAGGAGTCGGGTTGCATGGTCCAGCAGCACCGGATCGAGGGCGACGCTCTCGCGAAGCGAGCTCGCACCTCCAGTCACCGGCACCTCCCGGATCCGTCGGTGCTGGAACGCGGCGAGGAGGCGGCCGCGATGGGTCAGCAGCTCGACGCCGTGGCCCTCGCCCGGCTGCCAGCGCTGGAGCAGGACGCCGGTGCGGCCATGCAGCGCATCGACGCGCGCGCGGAGGGTGGGTTCGTCCGCCGCGTAGCTCACCGTGAACGCGTCCACGGTCCCGCCCTCGCGGTGCTCGCGCGAGGTCCGTGGCTTGATGACGACCGGCCAGCCCAGCTCGGCGGCGGCCGAGACCGCCGCATCGGCGGTTTCGATCACAACCGTCGGTGGGACCGGCACACCGACTCGCCTGGCCAGCTCCAGCGTGCGGGCCTTGTCGTGCGCGACTGCCAGGGCAGCGGGTTCGGGCAAGGCCAGCCGCGCGACGCCGTCGAACCGGTCTCGGGCGGCCGCCAGCGGCAAGCCGATCTCGTCGGTGATGGGGAGGACGAGATCAATCCCGCGGCGGCGCGTCGCATCGAGGATCGCCTCGACCGCCGCATCGGCATCGGTCGCCGGGTCCGGGTAGACGAGCCGGTGGGTCGTGTAGCGCGACCGCCATCCCGCGCTCCAGCGGTGCGCGTCGGCAGCCGTCACGTCCCAGCCGCGCCGGCCGAGCGAGCGGATGAAGGCGACCGCGCTTCCACGGCCGGCGTCGGTGACCAGGACATGTCGGCGGCTCGCCGTCATCGATCGCGCTCCGGCTGACGATCGATCACCTGCAAGATGTTGTCGGCCACCGCACGAACGACGTCCTCGACCGGTTGCGTCGCGTCGACCTCGACGAAGCGCGGGACGATCGAGGCGACGGCCCGGTACTCGACCCGTCGCTGCTCGAGGGCCTCGACGGTCCCTTCGCCCTTGCGTGCCTGCAGGACCTCGCCGGGTGCATCGAGATAGACGACGAGGTCGGGCTTGGGTAGCCGTCGCAGGAGCAGCCCGTGGATACGTTGCTCGACCGAGCGAGCGTGGGCTTCCGACACGTCGTAGGCGTGGTAGTCGACGAAGAAGTGGCGGTCGTAGATGACGATCGCCCCCTGTCGTTGCCAGCGCCAGGCGACCAGCTGGCGGTACCACTCCTCGGCGGTCCGGTTCCCGAGTCGGAGTGCGGCGCGCCCGGCCTGCAGCACGCGACGCGGCAGCGACCTCGGGTGGCGGCGCTCCGCGATCGCCTCGTGGGACGGCGGGCCGGCCGTGTCGGGCGGCGCGCCGAGCGCTCGCTTGACGCGTTTGGCGATCCGGGTCGTCGGCAGCATGACGTTGCTGGAGTCGGCGCTCACGCCCATGTACAGGTAGCGGACCGGGCGCGGCAGGACCGTCGCGAGGGCGGTGGCGACCGTGGTCTTGCCACTCCCGTCGGCCCCGATCAACGCGACCGTCGTCATCGATCCGCCGGCCTGGTCCCGGCCGTATCCGTGAGGATGCGCTCGAGGCGATCGGCGTTGCGGCCCCAGTCGAAGTTGTCGGCGACGTACCGGCGCAGCGCGGGATCTGCCCTGGCACCGTCGGCCGCCAGCCGCAGGCGTGCCATGATTCGCTCGGCGGCCTCCTCTGCGTCGCGAGTCACGTCGACCGGCGGATCGGCGCCGTCCTCCGTGCGCAGCCCCTCGGCCGCGAGCGGTGTCGCGACGACCGGCACCTCCATCGCCAGGGCCTCGAGGACCTTGTTCTGGATGCCGGCCCCGAATCGGATCGGTGCGGCGAACACGGATGCGCGCTCCAGGTAGGGCCGCACGTCATCGACGAAGCCGGTCACGGTCACGCCCGGTCTGTCACCCAACTCGCGCACGCTGGCGGTCGGGTCGCGCCCCACGATCGAGACGTGGGCCGTCGGGACCGCCGCCTGGACCCGCGGCAGGATGTCCTCGACGAGATGGATCGCGGCATCCACGTTCGGTGGATAGTCCATCGCGCCGGTCAGCACGATCTCATCGCGCCCGAGTGTCGGCGTCGACCGCTGCCACACGGCGAGGTCGACGCCGTTCGGCACGATCGAGGCGGGCGCCAGCCGATCGTCGCGGCTTGGGTCGGGGCCCACGAGATCCGCACGATCGCGGGCCGATGCGAACAGCGCGTGACGGGCGCGCTGCATGAGCCGGCGCTCCACGCGCCGGACCTCGAGGTACTCCAGCCCGAGGAGCGGCAGCTTGGCGGGCGACGCGTAGCGCATCTCGCGCCGGACTCGACTGGAGGTCGCGTCGCACAGATCTGCCACGAGCGGGATCTCCGGCAAAGCCGTGAGGACCGGCATCGTCCGTTTACCGCTCAGGAGCAGGACATCGAAGGGGTGTTCGGCGGCAAGCCTGGCGCCGGCCTCCCCGAGGCGCAGGGCCGCGACGTCGCCACCGGCTGCGACCACCCGCAGCCGATCGCGGATCTTGACGGGCAGCGAGCGCCGGCCTCGAGCCGCGGGTTCGGTGACGATCGCCTCCGTGAGCGGTGCCAGGGCGGCGACGTCCTCCGGACCGTGTTGCGGGGAGCTCAGGGACAGCAGGGAGACCCGGTGCCGGGCGCTCAGGGCGCGGATGAAATGGTAGTGACGGAGGTAGCCGCTGGTGAGGGGCCACGGCAGGTCGGCCGTGACGTAGAGGATGCGCATCAGACGCTCTCGGCCAGGTCAAGGGCCGCGGCCCAGGACGCGACGGATCGATCGGCCACAAGCCATGCGGTGAGATCGGGGGTCGCCGTCGTGTCGGCCAGGTGGCCGGCCAGCCAGGCCGCCGACCGTGCCCAGGCCGCGATGACCAGGCTCGGCCGCCAGTCGGGATCACCACCGAGCCGGGCCAGGTCCCGGTCCAGCGCGGCAGCTGCCCAGGAGTCGTCGCCTGTCATCGCCGCCCGGAACGCGGCGGCCTGATCGGTCGCAGCCGTCGCCCTTCGTGCGGCTGCCGCGACGTACCCGAGAGCGATCGTCAGATCGTGAAGGGGCAGGCCGTCCGGCTCACCACGCTCCCAGTCCACGGCCGCGATCCGGCCGTCCGCCCGTCGCAGCAAGTTGGGGTGGGCCGGATCACCGTGTTCGAAGACTCGCGGGATGGATGCATCGGCCAGCTTCGCGACGAACGGCCGCGTCCGCTCGACCAGTCCCACGAGCCGCCGACCGTCCGCCGACCCGTCGTCCAGCCGCGCGACGGCGGCGAGGGCCGCCTCGAGCCGCGTTGGGACGTCGAGGGTCCGGTTGCCGCCAGCGTCGACCGGCAGGCTCGCGAGCCACGCCTCGATCGCCGCCACGGCCTGCCCCCAGTCCCGCCGGACGGCCGGAGGATCGAGCGGCTCCCCTTCGACCCCGGTCTCGATGAGGATCGGCCATGGGTCGCCACCCACCTCGGTGGCGAGGCCGGGCGCATCGACCAGCCGCGGCCCCGACGTCGCGGCAGCTCCGGCGCGTCCGAGGGCCGCCAGCACTGCGGCTTCGTGCCCCAGCGATGTGTCGTCGCGGAGCCGAGCGACCTTGGCCACCCGCTCGATCGTCCCGTCCGGACCGATCGCGAGGGCGACCAGGTGGGCCGATGCGCGGTATCGCGGTGCCAGGACGAGTCGGCCGCTCGGTCGCGCCCCGTCAACGTGGAGCCGCCGCTCGACTAGACTCTCGGGCAGGTCGCCCCGGCGTGCCACGAGCACCCAGGCGGGCGCGACCGCTGCCAGCGCGGGCCACGCGAGCCGTCCGGGCGATGCGATGGCGAGGACCGCTGCCGCCCGCTGCCCCAGGCGACGGGAGAGCCAGGCACTGACGGCCGACGAATCATCCGCCCTGGCGTACGCCGTCGCCCGAGCGACGGTCGGCCAGGCAAGCCATGCGCGGACATCGAAGCCCCCGGCGGTCAACGAACGCTCGATCCGCGTCGCGGTACCGGGTGGTGCGCCACGCCGTCGGCTGGCGACCAGGGGCCCGTCGAGCTCGATCACGAGGTGGCCGTGCTCGGCGACGGCGGCCGCCGCGGCGATCAGGTCGGTCCGTTTGAGGTGCCCCGAGAGTACGACCGTGCCGAACGCCTCTGAAGGCGGGTTCCCGGTCGTTCCGGACGGAGGCAGCATCGCGACAGGCCCTCCGGCTGCCCCACGCAATGCCGCAACGAGCGCGGGGTCCGGGGTGCCGCCGACCGCGACGCGTCCAAGGTCCGGCGCCGGCAGGAGGAATCGCCAGTCCACGCGGCGTGCATCGCGCAGTCGTTCGTCGCGCGAGGCTTCCCGCGGCGGGATCTCCGCCGGATGCCGATCGATGGTCATGGCCTCAGAGTGTGCGACGGGCGGCATCCAGGAACGCATCGAAGTCGACGGGATATGGATGGACGATGCGATGCGCGGGCCGGTCGGCCAGGAACGACCTCAATCGCTCCCGCTGGACAGCTTCGAGCTCGTCGAGTCGCTGATTGGCGAGCGCCGGGAACGCGAACCGTGCCTGGAGATAGAGCGTCGCCAGGTCGAGTCGCTCGTGCAGCAGGGAGAAGAGCATGCTGCGAGCCACGTCCGCCGCTGCGATCGGCTCCACGGTGAAGGCGTCGCCCGCGGCCGCCACAACGAAAAGCACGTGATCGAGGCGACCCGTCAGCGGACCGAGCGGACCGAACAGGCGCTCGGGTGGCAGGTCGACGTGGCGCTGGGCATCGATGATGGGTATGGCCCGGTTCAGGATGCGACCGGGCAGCGAGCGGCGAAGGACGCCAGGGACCGCCGCGTCGAGCCGGCCGGCCAACGGCAGCGTTCGGAGCTTCAACCGGTCGACCCGCTGGAGCCGGGCCCGGACGCCCGGCAGCTGGGCGAGGTGCCAGTCCCACAGCCGCACCGGCTCCGGGATGCCGAACATGCGCCCGTCGGCGGTCAGGTAGACCCATTCATCGCCGATGTACCGGGCGCCTGCCCCGGTGGCGGCCATGAGCAGCTCGGTCTTGCCGCCCTTGGACCAGCCGGCGACGAGCACGCCGCAACCGTCGAGCTCGAAGGCGGCGGCATGGACGGGCAGCGCGCCGTTCGTCAGGACGGCGAGGTTGAGCATCGCGATGAGGTACGGCACCGCCGGCATGCCACGCTCGCACACGACCTCGCATGCGTCGCCGATCCGGTCGATCGGAAGACGGACCATGGCGGGCTTCTTGCGGCTCCGCAGGACGTAGAAGCCATCCTCCGCCCAGCCGGTCTCGCGTGCCCCGATGTAGTGCAGCCTCGAACCCGGAACGAGCCGGTCGACGAAGCGGATCGTCAGGTCGGGCGGGCGCGCCAGGGCTCGTGGGATGGGTCCGAGCTGTCGGGCCACCGCGGCCACGTCGGATGCGTTGCCACCGACGACTCGGACGCCGGCCAACCCATGCAGGTCGAAGTCCACGGGCCCCATCCCCTGTCCGGTCGAGCGTCCCATCGTCAGGCGCCGAGAATCCGGCGGGCGAAAGGGAGCCGGAGGAGTTCCGGGAAGGTCTCCGCCACGTCGAGCGAGCCGCGCGTCAGACCCAGGACGACGAGGGACGCGACGCCCGTCAACAGCAGGCTCGGCAGGATTGACGGACCGAGCACCACTCGCGAGACCGTCAGGGCGATCGCCGCGGCGCCGATCGTGGCGTATACGCCGATGTATCGCCGGTCGAACATGCTGATGCCCGTCCCGAGACGCAGGCCGAGCTGCTTGAGCACGTTGAACGAGATGAGCGAGATCGTCGTCGCGGTCGCCGCGCCGAGCGCCCCGAACCTCGGGATGAGCAGCAGGTTCAGCACGAGGCTGATCGCGGCGGCCGCCAGGTTGATCGCGACCGCGTAGCGGA
>JBIOWA010000126.1:0-3023 GCA_044868045.1 Candidatus Limnocylindrales bacterium | reverse complement strand
GATCAGCTGATGCCCGAGGCGCGGGCACTCGCGGACCGACTCGCGGAGGGCGCGCCGCTGGCGTTGGCGCTGACCAAGACCGCGCTGGATCGCTCGATGACGATCGACCTCGACGAGGCGCTCGAAGGCGAAGCGAAGCTCCAGGGCATCGCGGGCGCCTCCGCCGACCACGCCGAAGGCCTGGCAGCCTTCCGCGAAAAGCGGCCGCCACGCTTCACCGGTTCCTGACGACCGCTCGACAGAGGCGTACGCTGGGGCCATGACCGACCCGCTTGCGCTTGATCCGGTCCTGTCGCCGTCTGAACGGTCGAGCGGCGGCGCGCCAGTCCGCGCGCATGACGAGGCCTACGACGCGTGGTTCGAGCGGTTCGAGGCACACGTCATGAACGGCGGCAAGGTCGAGGCCGTCGACGCCATGCCCGACGAGTACCGGACCGCCGTCCTGCGCTTCGTCGAGATGCACGCCAATTCGGAGCTGATGGGTGTCCTGCCCGAGCGCGAGTGGCTGATGCGTGCCCCGACGCTCCGCCGAAAGCTCGCGTTGACCGCCAAGGTGCAGGACGAGGTCGGGCACGCCCAGCTGCTCTACCGGATCGCTGAGGATCTGGGGAAGCCGCGCGAGGCGATGTTCGACGACCTGCTCGCCGGCAAGACCAAATTCCACAACGTCTTCCACTACCCGACGGTCGGCTGGGCCGACGTCGGGATGATCGCCTGGCTCGTCGATGCGGCCGCGATCGTGGCCCAGCAGGCGCTCCGCGACTCGAGCTACGCCCCGTACGCCCGGACGATGCGCAAGATCTGCTGGGAGGAGTCGGTCCACATCATGCACGGACGTGACGTGGTCGTGACGATGGTGACCGGCACGCGTGCGCAGCGTGCTGCGATCCAGGACGCGCTCGATCGATGGTGGGGACCGCTCATGCAGATGCATGGACCTCGGTCGCCGCGCGAAAAGGACATGGACCTGCGCTGGCGGATCAAGGCGAAGACCTCGGAGGAGCTGCGCCAGGAGTTCCTGACGATCTACGTGCCGCGCATCCGCGAGCTGGGGCTGGTCATCCCTGACCCAGAGTTGCAGTACGACGAGGCGGCCGGCCACTGGCGCTACACGGAGCCCGACTGGAACGAGTTGCGGACCGTCGTGACAAACCACGGCCCGATGTCGGAGGCCCGCCTCGAGTTCCGTAGGCTCGCACGCGAGGAGACGGCCTGGGTCCGCGAGACGATCCTTGGCGTGCCCGCGGCGGCGTGAGGGAAGCACGACCCGACCCGGCCCTCGAGGCCTGGGAGGTCTTCCGGCAGGAGAAAGAAGGCGATCCGATGCGCCACGGGGGCAGCGTCATGGCGCCCGACGCCGACCTCGCGACCCACTACGCCCGCGAGATGTACGGCCGGCGGCAGGAGAGCGTTCGAATCTGGGTCGTCCGGCGCACCGACATCATCGACCTCGAGGACCCCGATCTGCTGCAACCGCCGCTCGATCGCTCGTTCAAGAAGCCCGGTGGCTACGTCATGCGCGACAAGCTGGCCGCGGCTCGGGAAGCGGCGGGCCAGGAGAAACCGAAGGCGAGGGCGAAATGACCGCGGCGGCCGCCCCGCCGATCGTCGGGCTCGATGGCCTGCTCCTCTCCATGGCTGATGACGAATTCGTCATCGGCTTCTCGGACTCGGAATGGACCGGGATCGCGCCGCTCCTCGAGGAGGACGTGGCGATGAGCTCGCTGTCCCAGGACGAGCTCGGGCACGCGGCGGCGCTCTACGGCCTGCTCGTCGACCTGGCCGGTATGGATGCCGACGCCATCGCCTACGACCGCGAGCCGGCCGAGTACCGCCACGCCCGGCTGCTGGACCACGGCCGCGGCGACTGGGCGATGACGATCGCCCGCCGCCACCTGTACGAGACCGCCGACGCCGTGCGGCTCGCGGCACTCGCCAACGGCACCTGGGCGCCGCTCGCCGAGCTCGTCGGCAAGCTCCAGCGCGAGGAGCGCTATCACCGGATGCATATCGAGTCGTGGTTTGAGCGCCTGGCCGGTGCGGACGGCGAGCCACGCGATCGACTCCTCGACGCCCTCGAAATGCTCGGGCCCGATACGGGAACGGTGTTCACGCCGCTCCCCGACGAACCGGCACTGATCGATGCCGGGATCCTCGCCCGCCCGATGGCCGAGCTCGAACGCGACTGGCGCGACCGGCTGACGCCGATATTCACGAGGTTCGACCTCCCGATCCTGCCGCCGACGCAGGACCCCGAGCGCGGTCGAACCGACCACGGCGCGGAGTTCACGTGGCTCCACGGCGAGTTCACACAGGTCCGCCGCAGCGACCCGGGAGCGACGTGGTGATCGACGCCCCAGCGGGCCCGAGCGAGCGCGATGTCCGGGCCGCGCTCGCCCGGATCCCGGATCCCGAGCTGCCGGTCCTCTCGATCGTCGACCTCGGCGTCATCCATCGTGTCGACGTCGGGCGTGGGGCTATCGAGGTCGCGATCCTGCCCACGTTCGTTGGCTGCCCCGCGCTCGACGTCATGCGCTCCGCGATCGTCGAGCGCCTCGGCGCCGAGTTCCAGCGACCAGTCCATGTCGAGACGACGTACCAGGTGCCCTGGACCTCCGATCGCATCTCGGCCGCTGGCCTGGACGCACTGCGTCGGGCCGGTATCGCGCCGCCGGCCGATCCCGCGGACGTCCGCTGCCCGCATTGCATGTCGGCGAACGTCGTGATGGACAGCGCCTTCGGCCCGACCCAATGCCGATCCCTGTTCTACTGCCGCGCCTGCCGCCAACCGTTCGAGGCGATGAAGTCGGTGTGACGGTCGTCGGGATCGTCGGCGCCGGGGTGATGGGGTCGGGTATCGCCCAGGTCGGGCTCGAGAACGGGTGGGAGGTCGTGATCCACGATGTCGACCCGGAGGCCATCGATCGCGCGCGCGAACGCATCGTCGACGGCCTCGGCCGGCGCGCGGCGAAGCTCGACCTCGACGCCGACTCGATCGAGGACTGGGTCGACGGCCGGATCGC
>JBIOWA010000125.1:0-2786 GCA_044868045.1 Candidatus Limnocylindrales bacterium | reverse complement strand
ACGGCCTGTCGTGGATGACGCTGGAGGTCCTCGACGCTCGCACGGATCACCGTGAGTGGCGTCCGCAGCTCATGGGATGCGTCGGCGGCGAACTCACGCTGACGGCGCAGCGCCTCTCGCTGGCTGACCAATGATCGGCGGATCGGGACCAGTGCCCGCGTCGCGTACGCAGCCCCGACGCCCGAGGCGATGATCAGCGCGACGGCGCCACCGACGATCAGGACGAGGACGAGGACGCGCAGCGTGCGCTCCTCGGCCGTCCGATCGCCCACGACCTGCAGGTAGAACCGCTGACCGCGGAACGTGACCGGGTCGGTCAGGACGCGGACTGGCGTCTCCGCCGCGCGGACCGAAACGCCCGCCGGCCCGATGACGGCGGGACCCACCGAGATCGTCGTCTCGCGGATATCCCGCACGCCACTCACCCGCACGGCGTCGACCGATGCTTCAACGGGAAGGCCCCTCGGGACGCGGGGACCGGGACCGACGGGATCTCCCGCATCGTTCACGACCATTGTGAACAACCCCGAACCCGGCCCGCCGAAGATGAACCCTCCGGAAGGGAGGTCGCTGCTCGGGTCGGGACGAGCCCCGGTGATCGCGTTGGCCTGGGCGACGAGCTCGGCCGTCCCAGAGGTCGACAGCGAACGGTCGACGGCTAGATACAGGATCGCGCCGAGAGCGATCAACAGCGCGAGCGTGATGCCGCCACTCCACAGCGTGAGCTGGAGCCGGACACGACGAAGCAGCCGGGCTTCGTCGGGGGTGACCTCGCCGGCATCGGCAGTCGCGGCGGTCGCGACGGTCGGGGTGAGCACCCCGTCAGGCATCGGCGAGTCGATAGCCGACGCCGCGGATCGTCTGGATGTGCCGGCCGGCCGAGCCGAGCTTGTCGCGGAGATAGTGGATGTAGGCGTCGACCGCATTCGGCGTGACCGCGACCCCGAACGGCCATGCCTGGTCGAGCAGCTGGTCGCGGGACAACGTCTGGCCGACGTGTCGGAGCAGGCATTCGAGCAGCGAGAACTCGCGCGGGCTGAGATCGACGGTCGCCCCATCCACCGTCACGCGCCGGGCGGTCTCGTCGAGCACGATCGGTCCGGCCACCAGCGTCGGCCGGGTGCGCCGGCCGTTCGGCGCCCCACGGCGCGCCAGCGCGCGAAGGCGAGCCGACAACTCCTCGAAGGCGAACGGCTTGACGAGATAGTCGTCGGCGCCGGCGTCCAGCCCGGATACCCGGTCACCGACCGTGTCGCGGGCCGTGAGCATCAGGATCGGTACGACCGAACCCTGCGAGCGCAAGCGGCGGGCCACTTCGAGACCGCTGACGTCGGGCAAGCCGATGTCGAGGATGACGCACTCGATGCCGGGCGCGTCCTCGGCGATCTCGAGGCCGCTTTCGCCGTCGGTCGCGAGCTCGACGACGTGCCGGTCGTCCTCGAGCAGGCGCTTGAGGAGCCGGGACAGCCGCGGATCGTCTTCGATGACAAGGAGGTGCATCGCGGTCAGCCTAGCGGGCGATCCCGATCACCGCGTGACCGTGACATCGCTCGCCGACAGGCGTGGCGCGGCACTTGGATCGGCGCCGGCGGGAACCCGAACGCCGCCCTTGACCTTGACCGAGACGTCGTCGCCGACGGCGACGTCGCTCGACGATGCGGCCGTCGCCCGATGGTATGCGGTGGCGGAGTCGAGCGTGAACGTCATCTCCTGGCCGTCGGCGAGCTTGACCGTCAGGGTGTCGCCGCTGACCGCGCTCACGATGCCGTCGAGGGTCAGACCGCCGCCCAGCGCAAGGCCGTTGCGCGGCCCGGCGCCGGGGTCGAAGCTGCCGTTCGGACCGACGACCCTGCCGCCGGGAAACGCGACTCCGCCATCGGGCAGTCCGGCTGCATCGGCGGGGGCCGTCGCGCGGCCGATCCCGAACGCCACGCCACCGATCGCCAGCGCGGCTGCCGCCACGAGGGCCGCGTCGAGTAAGCGGTTCGACGATCGTCGCGGCCTGACGACGGCAGCGGGGGCGGCTGGTGCGGCCGCTGCGGCCGGTGCGGCCGGTGCCTGGCCGGAGGGCGGCATCTCCATTGTCATCGAAGGATCTCCTTACTCATACCGAAGGGCAGTAATGGGATCGAGGCGGGCGGCCTGGCGGGCAGGCCACACGCCGAACACGACGCCAACGAGCAGGCTCGACAGCACCGCGGCGAGAAGGGTCGAGGGATTGAAGGCGAATGCCCAGCCCGCGATCCGGGCGATGAGGGCCGATACACCGAGGCCGACCGCGACGCCCATCAGCCCGCCGAGCAACGACAGCGTCAGGGCCTCGACGAGGAACTGGGCCAGGATGTCGGACGCCTTGGCGCCGATCGCCTTGCGAATGCCGATCTCGCGGGTCCGCTCGCGGACCGACACGAGCATGATGTTCATGATCCCGATGCCGCCCACGACCAGCGAGATCGAGGCGATCCCGCCGAGCAGCAGGGTCAGCGTTCCGCTGATCGATGATGCCGCTTCGAGCAGCTGGGTCTGGTTGAACACGTCGAAGTCGGCGGTGTCGCTCGCGCTCAGGTCGTGGCGTTCGGTCAGCAGGGCGGTGATCTCACTGTCGGCCGCGTCCATCTGGTCGGCATCGACGACGCTGACCCCGATGCTGCGCACGCTGTCGCCCCCGACGAAGTACTTCTGCACCGTGGCGACCGGCACGAGGATCTGGTCGTCCGGGTCCTCGAAGCCGGCACCGCCCTTCGGCTGGAGGATGCCGATGACCGTGAACCCGATCCCGCCGATGC
>JBIOWA010000124.1:0-6405 GCA_044868045.1 Candidatus Limnocylindrales bacterium | reverse complement strand
GTCCGATGACGGCAGTCACCCAGACCCGTCGCGTCGGTGCGCGCTCGACCGCGCGCGACCTGCGCGCGCGCTTCGCGCGGCTCCCGGTGCATTTGACGGTCGCGATCGTGATGGCGATCTGGCTGATCCCGACCATCGGCCTGATCGTGAACTCGTTCCGGACCGTCCGCGACATGACCCAGGCGGGCTGGTGGACCACGCTGTTCCCGCCGGCGAACTTCACGCTGGCCAGCTACCAGGCGATCTTTCAGACGCCCGGGTTCTCGAACAGCATCCTCAACAGCCTGCTGATCACGATCCCGGCGACCGTCCTCCAGGTCGTGATCGCGACCTTCGCCGGCTACGCCTTCGCATGGATGAAATTCCGCGGTCGCGACCTGTTCTTCCTCGTGATCGTCGGCCTCATGGTCGTACCAGTACAGCTGACGTTCATCCCAGTCTTGAAGTTGTTTGCGGCCACCGGTCTCGCGGGTACGTTCATAGCCGTCTGGCTGGCACACGCGGGCTACGGGCTGCCGTTCCAGACGTACCTACTGCGGAGCTACATCGGCAGCCTGCCGAAGGAGGTCTTCGAGTCAGCCGAGATCGATGGCGCAAACCACGTCGTCAGGTTCTGGCGGATCGTGGTCCCGATGAGCATCCCGGCGATCGCCGCGAACGTGATCTTCGTCTTCCTCGGGGTCTGGAACGACCTGCTCATCGCGGTGACGTATCTCGGCCAGAGTCCGAACCGGCCATTGACCGTCTTCATCGGGCAACAGACGACCTCGCTTGGCGGGAACTGGCAGGTCCTGACCGCAGCGGCGGTCATCCAGATGGCATTGCCGCTGGCAGTGTTCCTGGGCCTCCAGCGCTACTTCGTGCGAGGCATCAGCGCTGGCGCTGTGAAGGGGTGAGGCTGGGACCTTCCAGGGACGACGGTTCGGCCACGCATGACGGGGGTCGACGCGCGCCCCAACGTGCTCATGATCGTCAGCGATCAGGAGCGTGCCGACGTCCTCGGCTGTTATGGGGGCCGATGCCGCACGCCCGCGATCGATAGGCTCGCGGCCGAGGGCGTCCGGTTCGAGACCTGTCTCGCACCGACGGCGATCTGCAGTCCGACGCGGGCGTCGTTCCTGACCGGCCTATACCCGCATGGCCACGGCATTCTGAACAACATCCACGAACCGGATGCGCTTCGCGTCGAGCTGGCTCCGGGGACGGTCACTTATCCGGAGCTGCTTCGTGAGGCTGGCTACCGGCTCGGCTATGTCGGCAAGTGGCATGCCGGCGCAGGCGGTCCGGCGGCGCGCGGCTTCCACGACGTCGTCATGGCACCGGACGTCGTCGCCGGCGCGAACGACGAGGCGATCGTCGAAGCAGAGCCCGAGTTGCTGGAGCCGATCTACGCACGGTATCCGCACGGCCGCCTGCTGGTTGCCGGAATCGACCCGCGGCCCCCTGAAGCGACGGAGACCAGGCGCGACTCCGATGCCGCGATCGGCCTGCTCCGCCGATACGCCCACCTCGACCAGCCGTTCTGCATCCGCCTCGATTTCGAGGGCCCGCACCACCCGTACATGCCGCCTGCGCAGTACGCCGCGCTGTATGAGCCCGATGCCATTCCACCGTGGCCGAACTTCGCGGACGATGCGACGACCAAGCCCGCCGCCCAGGCCCGGCTCATCGAGCAGCGTGGGGTCGGCGGCTGGACGTGGGCCGACTGGCAGCCCGTCGTCGCCCGCTACTTCGGCTTCGTCAGCTTCATCGACGCGGAGATCGGACGCGTGCTCGACGCCGTCGACGCGCTGGGCCTGCGCGAGACGACCGTCGTCATCCACACGGCGGATCACGGCGACATGACCGGGTCGCACGGCGGCCAGTTCAACAAGGGCCCGCTCATGTATGACGAGATCTGCCGCGTGCCGCTCATCGTCCGTGACCCGCGCTCGGCCGGGCGGGGCGTCTGCCGTGGCCTGGTCGGCAGCCCGGCCCTGATGCCGACCATCCTCGAGCTGGCGGGCGTACCGGTGCCGCCCGGCCGCCACGTCTCGAGCCTCGTACCGTGGATCGTCGATCCGGCCGCGGCGGAGAGTGACGCCGCTTACGCCGAGTACCACGGCGACGAGTGGGGGCTGTACTCGATGCGGATGGTCCGGACTCGGACCGCGAAGTACGTCTACAGCCCGCACGGGACCGACGAGCTGTACGACCTCGAGGCAGATCCGTACGAGCTAATCAATCGGGTTGAGGACCCGGCGTGCGCCGAGCTCCGCGACGAGCTGCGAGGCCGCCTCAAGGCGTGGATGATCGAAACCGACGACCCGCTCGCGCTGTGGGCGCGCCGGGTGATGTGACGACCGACTGACGATCGGGCGCCTGGGTCAGCTGCCTCCGGTCGACCGCCGCCCCGGCCTTACACCCCCAGTCGATCCTCGAGCCGCGCGACCTGGTCGGCCAGCTCCGCCTCCCGGGCGCGGGCACCCTCGACGACGGCCGACGGCGCGTTCCGCACGAAGGCTTCGCTCGACAGCCGCTCCCTCGCTGCGCCCAGCCAATCGCGCGCCTGCTGGAGCTCGCGCTCGAGGCGTGCCCGATCCTGGCCGCGAGCGTCGCTGCCCGTGGCGCCCGCCTCGGGCGCCCGATGCGCGATCGCCTCGATCTGACCGGCGATGATCGTGAGATCGCCCTCGGCCGCGGCCCGTCCAGCACCGAGCGCCTCGCGCGTCAGCCGCCGCTCGAGCGGTCGGGCCCGGCCGAGCCGCTCGAGGGCCGGACGGAGGGCCTCGAAGGTCGGACCTAGCGCCTCCGGCACCACGACCTCAGTCGGCATCAGGGCCACGGGCTCGATCCCAGCCGCGGCCCGCGCGTTGCGCATCGCACGGATGAGCTCAAGGACCGCCTCGACCTCCGATTCGATCGCGACGTCGCGGGCGGCCGGCGCGGGCCAGCGGGACACGATCAGCAGGTCCGGGTCCGACGCCCGGTGCGGGATCGCGGACCAGAGCCATTCGGTCACGAACGGCATGACCGGATGGAGGAGCCGGAGGTACGAGTCGAGGGCCTCGACCAGTGCCCACCACGTCGCCTCGCGCGAAGCTGCGGGGAGCGCCTTGTCGGCAAGGCGGACCTTGGCCAGCTCCAGGCCCCAGTCGCAGAACCCGTTCCAGATCGCGTCGTAGAGCAGGCGCGTGACCTCGCCGAAGGCGTAGTCGGCAAGCGCGGCGTCCACGGCAGCCGTCGTCGCATCGACCCGGGACAACATCCAGCGCTCGGCCGGCCCGAGGTCGCCCAGGCTCGGTAGGCGACGCTCCGCGCCGGCCGGGATCGTGTCCGGCCGCGCTCCGACCACGAACCGGGTGGCGTTCCACAACTTGTTCGCGAAGTTGCGCGCGTTCTCGAGCTTCGCCCGGCCGAACCGCTGGTCCTGGCCGGCGGCTGCGCCGTGGATGACGGCGAAGCGCAACGCGTCCGCGCCGGTCTCGTCGATCACCCCGAGCGGATCGACGACGTTGCCCTTGGTCTTCGACATCTTCTGGCCTTCCGGGTCTCGGATGAGCCCGGACAGGTAGACCGTGTGGAAGGGCTCGCGGTCGGTCAGGTGGAGGCCGAGCATCATCATCCGGGCCACCCAGAAGAAGATGATGTCGTAGCCGGTCTCCATGACGGAGGTCGGGTAGAAGGTGCGGTAGTCGGACGTGTCCTCCGGCCAGCCGAGCGTCGAGAACGGCCACAGCCCGGAGCTGAACCACGTGTCGAAGATGTCCGGATCCTGCGTCAGTTCCGCGGACGGGCGGCCGCAGGCCTCGCAGGCGGTCGGTCCCGCTTCGTCGGAGGAGACCGTGACGTGGCCGTCGGGGCAGTACCAGGCCGGGATCCGGTGGCCCCACCACAGCTGGCGCGACACGTTCCAGTCGCGGATGTTGGTGAGCCAGTGCTCCCAGGTCTTCTCGAAGCGCTGCGGCAGGATACGCGTCCGTCCGGACCGCGTCGCCTCCAGCGCTCGGGCCGCGAGCGGCTCCGTTCGGATGAACCACTGTGTCTTGAGGCGCGGCTCCAGGACGTCGTTGCTGCGCTGACAGCGCCCGACGATCATCTCGTGCGGTCGCTCGCCGGCGAGATCACCGCGTTCCGTGAGGGCTGCCACGATCCGCCGGCGGGCCTCGTACCGGTCCAGGCCGTCGAACTCGGTGCCCGTATTGGCGACGGAGGCGTCGTCGGCGAGGACGGTGATGGCCGACAGCCCGTGGCGTTTCCCCGTCGCGTAGTCGTCCGCGTCGTGCGCCGGCGTGATCTTCACGGCCCCCGTGCCGAACGTGCGGTCGACGACCTCGTCCGCGACGACCGGCACGTCGCGCTCGACGAACGGGATCCGGGCACGCCGACCGATCAGGGCGGCGTACCGCTCGTCGTCGCGATGCACGGCGACTCCGGTGTCCCCGAGCAGTGTCTCCGGGCGGGTCGTGGCGACAGTGACGGTCTCGTCGGGATCGGGTAGGCCGGTCGCCTCGTCGATGAGGTGGTAGCGGATCGACCACAACGAGCTGGTCTCGGGCGTCGATACGACCTCGAGGTCGCTGACGCTGGTCAGACAGCCGGGGCACCAGTTGATTAGCGCCTCGGTCCGATAGGCGAGGCCGTCGCGGTAGAGCCGCTCGAAGGCCACGCGGACGGCCCGAGCCGAGACGTCGTCCATCGTGTAGCGCAATCGACCCCAGTCGGCCGAGGCACCCACCCGTCGTTGCTGGCCGAGCATCACCGGCTTGGTCGAGTCGGAGAATGCCCGCATCCGCTCGAGGTACCGCTCGCGGCCCAGGGTCTGACGGCTCTCCCCCTCCCTGGCGAGGATGCCGTCAAGCACGAACTGGGCGGCGATGCTGGCGTGGTCGAGTCCAGGGAGGAACAGCGTCGGGTGGCCGCGCATCCGGGCGTGCCGGATCATCAGGTCCTCGACCGCGGTCCGCTGGGCGTGACCGAGGTGCAGCGACCCCGTCACGTTGGGTGGCGGCTGGATGATCGTAAACGGCGGCAAGCCTGGGTCGGCCATCGAGCCCGCGCCGTCCGGCGCGAACACGTCGGCCGCCAGCCAGCGCTCGTAGATCGGCCCCTCGACCTCGCTGGGTCGATAGGCCTTCGGGAGCGGCTGTCGGGCGTCGTTGGTCGTCGTAATCGTCCTCGAATCGATGAACCCGCTCGTCCAGCGGACGAACGGGTCGTGGTACCACCTGCTGGTTCGGCGCCGGCGCGCCGCGCTCATCGCGCGTCACGGTCGTTCCCGGCACCCTCGTCGACGCGCTATCGGGCGTCAGGCGTCACGGCTCGCGAGCGACATTCGCGCCGGTCGTCGCCGCGCGGCTCACACCATCCCGCGCTCGCTCAGGGTCGTCCCGACGCTACTCTTCTGCGGTCATCGCCGTGAAGGCGGCGAGTGTAGCACGGGCCCTGGGCCTGCCTCCGAGGGTGCCGCCCGCACACCCCGACGCCGCGACAGGGCGACGAAGGGACCAGGCCCGGCAGGACAATTGGCGTGCTGAGCGGCCCCGACCCGTCGATAGACTCGCCTGGTGGACGTGTCCGCCCAGACCTTCTTCCAGCTCGTCGTCGTCGTCCTGGCCCTGCTGCTCGCCATCCGCATCCTGGTCGCCATCCCAGGCTGGATCCGGCTCGGGCGTCACCCCGAGACCCGCTCGATCCTCGTGGTCGGGGTCGGCGGCGGTGGTGGCAACGCCGTCGACCGCATGGTCGACGCGGGCATCCCGGGTGTCGAGTTCGTGGCCTGCAACACCGATGCGCAGGCGCTCCGGCAGTCGCTCGCCGGCAGGACGATCCGGATCGGCGACGCGATCACGCACGGTCTCGGATCGGGTGGCGACCCGGAGATCGGGCGCAAGGCGGCCGATGAGGACGCCGCCAAGATCGCCACGGCGGTCGCCGGTGCCGACCTCGTGTTCGTGACCGCCGGCCTCGGCGGCGGGACGGGTTCCGGGGCCGCGCCGATCGTGGCGGCCAAGGCCAGGGAGGGCGGTGCGCTCACGATTGCGGTCGTCACTAAGCCCTTCGATTTCGAAGGAACGCAGCGCCAGGAGATCGCTGAGGCGGCCGCGACCACACTGCTGTCCGAAGTCGACGCACTCATCACGGTGCCCAACGATCGTGTCGCCGACGTGGTCCAGGAGGACGCGTCGGCGCTGGAGGCGTTCCGCATCGTCGATGACGTCCTTCTCCAAGCGGTCCAGGGGATCGTCGACCTGTTGACGGCGCCCGGCCTCATCAACCTCGACTTCGCCGACGTCCGAGCCGTCGTGCAGAACGCCGGGCCCGCGCTCATCGGCCTGGGTCGCGGCAGTGGCGAGGGGCGGGCGGTGGAGGCAGCCCGGCGGGCGATCTCGAGCCCATTGCTCGAGGCGAACATCCAGGGCGCCC
>JBIOWA010000123.1:0-2255 GCA_044868045.1 Candidatus Limnocylindrales bacterium | reverse complement strand
GGCCGGATGCGGATGATCAGCATCGCCGACTCTCCGTCGCCGATCGCTTCCCCTTCATGCGGGACCGCACCGTCCCAGCGGACATAGTCCCCGGGACCGGCCTCGATCTCGTGTTCGCCCTGGCGCAGTCGGAACCGGCCTCGCAGCACGACGTGGTGTTCGTCTCCGGAGTGCGCATGGAGACCGACCCGACCGCCGGGCTTGGAAACGGCCTCGAGGATCGTGACGTCGCGCGAGGCCTGGCCGTCGACGTGTTCGAGACGACCCACGTCGCTGGCCTGCACCGGACGCTCGTTGGCTCGGACCACGGTCGGGGCCGGGACCTCGCCCATGAGGAACCATGCCGCGGGCACGTCCAAGGCTTCCGCAAGCTGGCCGAGAACCGCTAGTGACGGCGAGGCCTTGTCGTTCTCGATCTGCGACAGGTAGCCCACATTCACGCCGCTTCGCGATGCAACCCCGGCGAGGGTCAGGCCACGGACACCACGCCAATGACGCACCTGCGTCCCCACCGTCAGGCGCGGTTTGCCACTTCGGTCAGCCGACGCCGTCATCGCCACTGGAGTTTGCCCTCCACAAACAAGTATTGACATCAGTATAACCGGTGAGTATGGTTGCACAAGCAACGAACGCGGACAGGGAGTCCGCAGCATGGAGGATCATGCGATGAAGGTCGCGATCATCGGAGCCGGCAATGTCGGCACAGCCCTGGCCACGTCGATCGCCCGTGCGGGCCACGACGTCATCATCACCTCGCACGATCCGGAGGACGCCGCGAGCGCGGCCGCCACGTCCGGTGCGCGAGTCGTCCGGTCGAACGCGGACGCGGCCGCCGAAGCGGATGTCGTCATCCCGGCCGTCTCCTTCCAGGATGTGGCCGCGGTTGCGTCCGAGATCGCGGCGCCGGCCGCCGGAAAGCCCGTCGTCGACGTCACCAACCGAATCGGCTTCGGAGTCGACGGGCCGGAGATCGACACCACGTCGTCCAACGCGGAGGCGCTCGCCACCCTGCTGCCGAAGAGCTCCATCGTGAAGGCATTCAACACACTGTTCGCATCCAAGCAGGTCGATCCGGTCACGGACGGCGTCCAGCTCGACGGCTTCGTCGCGGGCGACGACGCCTCCGCGAAAGCCAAGGTCATTGAGCTCGTCCGGTCCATCGGCCTGCGCCCGATCGACGTCGGTCCGCTCGTCCGCGCGCGACAGCTCGAAGCGCTCGCATTCCTGAACATGGCGCTCAACATCGTCAATCAGGGTTCGTGGCAGTCGGGCTGGAAGCTGGTCGCCGCCCCCGAGACCCAGGGCCAAGGCGCCACCTCGCGATGACCGCAGACGTCCCGTCGATGCACACTACGACCGTGAGCATCCCGGTCGCCAGACTCAATCACGCGGTTCTGTACGTCCGTGACGCAACGAAGGCTGCCGAGTTCTACGGGCGCGTGTTCGGGTTCGAGGTCGTCGAGAGTGCGTTCGGTGGTCGGGCCGTGTTCATGCGCTCCGGCGGTGGAGAGAACCACCACGACCTCGGGCTCTTCTCGGTCGGGCCGGACGCGCCGCGCCCGCAACGAGGTTCGGTCGGCCTGTATCACCTGGCCTGGGAGGTCCCGACGATCGAGGATCTCGCCGAAGCCGCGCGGATCCTCTCCGCCGAGCGGGCGCTTGGCGGCGCCTCGGACCACGGCGTGAGCAAGTCGCTCTACGGCGTCGATCCGGACGGCAATGAGTTCGAGATCATGTGGCGCGTCCCTCGCGAGGCATGGGGCGAGTTCGAGAACAAGGGCGCGGTGATGCCACTGGACCTGGACGTCGAGCTTCGACGGTGGGGCGCGGCCGGCGCTGCTCGCGCCTGACCTGGTCGCACTGGCGCCTTCAGCGGCAGTGCCAGCCGCCGTCGACGATCAGATCGACGCCATTGACCGCGGTGTTCTCGAGGAGGAATACCGCGGCATCGACGATCTCGCTCATGGTCGCCAGGCGGCCGAGGGGCGTCTCCGAGGTGTATCGCTCCCGCGCCGCGGTCTTTTCCGCCCAGTACGGGCTGTCGCCGACGACGCCCGGATGGATCGAGTTCGCCCGCAGGGGCTTCAACTCCTCGACGAGGGTGCGGGTCAACCCGACGACGCCGCCATTCACGGTCGTGACCGTGGTCGACCCGGGGTAAGGCCGTTCCTTGGCCATCCCGCCAAAGAGGAGGATTGACGCGTCGTCGGTCAGCCGGTCGTGCAGCGCATGGACCACCTCCGTGTAGCCGACGA
>JBIOWA010000122.1:0-13594 GCA_044868045.1 Candidatus Limnocylindrales bacterium | reverse complement strand
GATCGCCCTCACCGACGGCTCGATCTTCCACATCGGATCCGACGAGGGCGGAAGCCGGGTCGAGCGCTACGACCCGGCCGTCAAGCGATGGAACGACGTGGCCCCGCTGCGGGAGGGCCGTGTTCGGCCGCAGATGACACAACTTGCCGACGGCCGCGTCCTCGTTGCCGGTGGGATGTCGATCAAGGCCGAGGCGGTCGAAGGCGGCACGGGCGTCTTCGAGGTCGGAGGTCTTGACACCACCGAGATCTACGATCCTGCCTCGGACTCCTGGACCTCGGGGCCACGCCTGAACGCATCGCGGCAGGCGGGCTTCGCGGCGACGCTGTCGGATGGCTCAGCGCTGGTTTACGGAGGAATGGTTCCGACACCGATGTCGGACGGGGAATTCGACACGGGAGGGGCCGGGGAGTGCCCAGCGCCAGTCATCGGGACCGAGCGGTTGTACGTGATGCCGTAGTACCCTGACGCCGTCCTTGGATGGCCGGTCCCGTGAGGCCGGCGTACCGGTCCCGTGAGGCCGGCAAAGGAGGCACCGATGTCCGCGCACGCCCTCGCCCACCACGCCGATCCGGCGGGTGGGTCGTTTGTTATCCGGGTCGCCGTCGGGTGATCGCGCCACCGCCCCCTCGGGCGAGCGCCGTCGTCGACCCGCGGATCGGGGACCTCGGGCCGGCCGTGCTGGCGCTGGAGGACGGGACGGTGTTCCCGGGCGTGGCCTTCGGAGCACCGGTCGCAGCCGGCGGCGATCTCGTCGTCAATACCAGCCAGACTGGCTACCAGGAGGTCTGCACCGACCCCTCCTACGCCGGCCAGGTCGTGGTCATGACGTACCCGTTGATCGGCAATTACGGGCGCTTGATCGATGACGACCAGTCGACTAGACCGTGGCTGCGTGCCCTGGTGGTCGCCAACGCAACCGCGGCGGTCCTCGACGATGCCCGACAACTGGCGTCGCTGTTACGTGACGACGGGATCCCGGCGATCGCTGGTGTGGACACGCGTGCGCTGGCGCGGCACCTGCGAGCCAACGGTTCTCTGCGGGGGATCGTCATGGCGCCGGGCGAGGTCGACGTCGCGGAAGCGGTGGCCGCGGCGAGGTCGGTCCCGCGCTGGGAGGACCAGGATTTCGTCGCAGAGGTCTCGCCGCCAGCGGTGACGGACTACGGCGCTGTCGATGGGGGTGGACCGCTGATCGGGATCATCGATCTCGGTTTGAAGTCGAACATCGTCCGGGCGATGCGACATCGAGGGGCGCGCGTTCGTGTGTTCCCGCACACGGCGGCCGCCGCCGACCTGCTCTCCGCCGACGTGGACGGCGTCATCCTGTCGCCCGGGCCGGGCGATCCGGCGCGACTGACGGCGCAGGTCGAGCTGGCCCGCGCGATCATCGACGACGGCCGTCCGCTCCTCGGCATCTGCCTGGGCCACCAGATCGTCGGGCGGGCCGCCGGCGCGGACACCAGGCGACTACGGTTCGGCCACCACGGCGCGAACCACCCCGTCCGGGACGTCGACCTCGGGCTCGTCCAGGTTACGGCGCAGAACCACGAGGTCCAGGTGGTCGGCGACTCGTTGCCGTCGAAATCGGGCTTCCGCGTCAGCCAGGTGAACCTCAACGACGGCTCGGTCGAGGGGTTGCGGCATCGCGAGAAGCCGATCGAGACCGTCCAGTACCACCCGGAAGGCTCGCCGGGCCCGCTCGACGCGCTGGCAGTGTTCGACCGGTTCGTGTCCGCGGCGCGAGGTGGCGCGTGAAGCTCGCTTTCATGCCAAATCGGCATGTGGTGACGCTTGGGCGAAGATTCCAGGCCCGCGGGCTGCTCACTGGCCCCATTACTCGGCGTTTCGTGCGTGATGGGCTGGCCCGCATCACATCCGGCGGGCCGAATCCCTGCCGAAGCGTCACACGGTGCCGATATGACAGGGAATGGGTCCCGGCGGCTCGGCGGGCCGGCGGTTTCCTGCCATCGGTGCAGCACCTGCACCAAGCCCGCCACCCAGCCGCGCGATGAACGCGACCGGCCTGGGCCCGAAACCCGCCTCGGTCCTGATCCTCGGCAGTGGCCCGGTCGTCATCGGCCAGGCGGCCGAGTTCGATTACGCCGGTACGCAGGCCTGCCGCGCGCTCCGTGCCGAGGGCGTCCGCACGATCCTGGTCAACAGCAATCCCGCCACGATCATGACCGACCCGGAGGTGGCCGACGCGATCTACCTTGAGCCGCTCACCGTCGAGGCGGTCGCGGCCGTGATCGCCAGGGAGCGGCCGGAGGGCGTGCTCGCCGGTCTCGGCGGCCAGACCGCGCTCAACCTGGCGACCGCGCTGGCCGAGGCCGGCGTCTTCGAGCGCTACGACGTCCGACTCCTTGGCACCCCGCTCGAGGCGATCCGCATGGCCGAGGATCGCGAGGCCTTCCGGGACCTCCTCGACAGGATCGGCCAGCCGTATGCCCCGTCCTGGATCGTCGAAGGTGACGGCGACGTGGACACCGCGCTCCGCGAGATCGGCTTGCCCGCCATCGTCCGGCCGGCATTCACGCTTGGCGGCACCGGGGGCGGCATCGTCGAAACCGAGCCGGCGTACCGCGAGCGGGTTCGTGCCGGCCTTCGCGCCAGCCCGATCGGCCAGGTCATGATCGAGCGCTGCCTCGTGGGCTGGCAGGAGATCGAATACGAGGTCATGCGCGATGCCGACGACACGTGCATCGCCGTCTGCTCGATGGAGAACGTCGATCCGCTCGGCGTCCACACCGGTGACTCGATCGTCGTGGCCCCGGTCCAGACGCTCAGCGACCCGGTCCACCAGCGGCTGCGCAGCGCGGCACTCGCGATCATTCGCGCGCTTGGCGTCGAGGGCGGCTGCAACGTCCAGTTCGCGCTCTCGCCGGACTCGACCGACTACGCGGTGATCGAGGTGAACCCGCGCGTCTCCCGCTCGTCGGCGCTGGCGTCGAAGGCCACGGGCTACCCGATCGCCCGGGTCGCGGCGCAGATAGCCGTCGGGCGGCGGCTCGCCGAGATCCCGAACGTCGTGACCGGCACGACCGTCGCCGCGTTCGAGCCCGCGCTCGACTACGTCGTGGTGAAGCTGCCGCGCTTCCCGTTCGACAAATTCCCGACGGCCGACCGGACGCTGGGCAGCCAGATGAAGGCGACCGGCGAGGTCATGGCGATCGATCGAACGTTCGGCTCGGCGCTGAACAAGGCGCTGCGCGGGCTCGAACAGGCCGGCGCCGGGCCGCTTGCCGAGGATCCGTCCTGGACCACCGCGTTCGACTACCTGGCCGCCGTCTACGGCGGCGATGCGGACGCCGACGATGACGAGGACGCCCCGATCCGCTGGATCGACGAGACCGGCCAGGCCTGCGAGTCGACCCGCCACGCCCAGCGGACGGCAGCGCCGATCGTGCTCCGTCGGTTCCTCGAGCCGTCCGACTCGCGGCTGTGGCGGTTGCTCGGGCTGCTCCGCCGCGGCGTCCCGCAGTCGGTCGTCGGGGAGGCCACCGGGATCTCGGCATGGTTCCTGGCCGAGATGGGGCGGAACGTGTCACTGGAACGGGAGGTCGCGGAGGTCGGTCAGCGGATCGCCGATCCCGCCGACGCGGCCGCGACCGAGCTGCTGGTGACGGCCAAGCGGGCCGGCTTCGGGGACCGGGAGCTTGCCGGCCTGGCCGGCACGAGCGCGGATGCCATCCGCGAGGCGCGCATTGCCCGGGGCATCGTCCCAGGCTACGCGATGGTCGACACGTGCGCCGCCGAGTTTGCGGCCGAGACTCCGTACTTCTATTCGACCTTCGCCGCGGCCGGGTCGGGGCTGGAAGCTCCGCCCGTCGATCGGCCGGCCGCGCTCGTCATCGGCAGCGGCCCGGTCAGGATCGGGCAGGGGATCGAGTTCGACTACTGCGCCGTCCAGGCGGCCGACACCCTGCGACGTGCCGGCTGGCAGGCCGTGATGATCAATTCGAACCCGGAGACCGTCTCGACCGACTTCGACGCGTCGTCGAGACTGTACTTCGAGCCGCTCGATCCGGAGAGCGTGCGCAGCGTCATCGACGCGGAGGGCGGCATCCCGGCCGTCGTGGCATTCGGCGGCCAGACGCCGCTCAACCTCGCGGCCCCACTGGCCGCGGGCGGCGTCGAGTTGCTCGGCTCCGACCTGGAGGCGATCGACCAGGCCGAGGAACGGGTCCGCTTCGCGGCGCTGCTTGATCGGCTCGGCGTCCCGCAACCGGAAGGCGGCATGGCCCACAGCGTCGAGGAGGCGCTGACCCTAGCCGAGCGCATCGGCTACCCCGTCATCGTCCGGCCGTCGTTCGTGCTCGGCGGCCTGGCGATCGACTTCTGTTACTCGCCGGACGACCTCGCCCGCCAGCTGGCACTCGCGACCGTCGTCGACCCCGACCGGCCAGTCCGGATCGATCGCTACCTCGAGGGCGTCGAAGTCGACGTCGATGCGGTGAGCGATGGGGAGCGCGTCCTGATCCCGGGCCTGCTCGAACACGTCGAGCGTGCCGGCGTGCACTCCGGAGACAGCGTGGGCGTCTTCCCGCCGCGGTTCGTCAGCGAGGGCGACCAGGACCTGATCGTCGCGACGATGGAGCGGGTCGCCCTGGCGCTCGGGGCGAAAGGCCTGGTCAACGCCCAGTTCATCGTGCGGGACGACGGCGTCTACCTGATCGAGGTGAACCCGCGCGCCTCGCGCACCGTCCCGTTCGTCTCGAAGGTCACCGGCGTCCCGATGGTCGAGCTCGCCGTGCGGATCTCGTTGGGGGCCTCCCTGCCCGAGCTGGGCTGGGACGGCGGCCTGCTCCCGCCACCGCCCTTCGTCGCGGTGAAGGCGCCGGCCTTCTCGACGGCCAAGCTGCGCGGGGTGGACCCATCCGTCGGGCCCGGGATGCAGTCGACCGGCGAGGTCATCGGCCTACACGAGGATCCACGGGTCGCCCTGTCGAAGGCGCTCCTGGGCGCGGCCCTGGTCCCACCGCGGCCGGGCGAGGCCGGCGCGCTCGCCTTGCTGTCGATCGCCGACCGCGACAAGGCCCTCCTGCCGCGGCTCGTGACCGGTCTCGCCGCTGCGGGCTACCGGTTCGCGGCGACGCCCGGCACGCGTCGATCGCTCGCGGACGTCGGCTATGACGCTCGTCCGGTCGCGAAGCTCGGCGAGGAAGCCGACGTCGACACCGGCGATGTGCCAATCCTCGAGCTCATCGCGAGCGGCGAGGTGCGGCTCGTCGTGAACACGCCGACGCCGCGGTCGGGCGCGGTTCGCGACGCCGCCGAGATCCGCCACGCCGCCACGGCCGAAGGGATCCTGTGCCTGACCGCGATGGAGACCGCGGTCGCAGCCGCTGAGGCGCTCGACCCCGCGATCGTCGCGGCCGTATCGAGCGTCCGCTCGCTCGGCGAGTGGGTCCCGGAGCCTGGTCAGCCTCGGCTGGTCGCGACCGCCTGAGCCGCAGGCGGCTGCTCGGGCGTCACCACGATCGCCTGGCCGAGCGACCACAGGGTCAGCGTCGTCAGCGCCACCATGACGACCGCAAGCGGCACCTGGCGCACGGTCAGGGCACGGCCGACAAGCCCCTTCGGCGCCTCGAGCGACGCAACGACATGACCGCCCCATGCGCCCAGCATGTGACCACCGACGACCGCCGCCAGCTGGACGGTCCAGACAAGACCGGACGGAAGAAATGCCCCGGACGGCTCGAAGAATGCGGTCCCCAGTAGATCCCAGCCACGCTGCAGCGGGTCGGAGATCGCGATCACGATCCGTTGGCCGTCGATCAACAGGTAGGTCAGGTAATGGGCGATGAGGTAGCCGACCGCGATCGGGAGTAATCCGGCGCCGGTCGCGGGAACGCCCACGACGCGGGTCACGGCGATCGCCGCGGCCACGATGATCCCGAGGAACGCGGCGAGCAGCAGCGTCTCGTTCGGCAGCAGCGGGAAGCCGAACAGGTCGAACCAGATCTGCGTCTGAGACAGTCCGTCGAACAGGATCGATCCGACCCCGAGCCCGATCATGACGACGTCCGACATGTGCCAGCCCGGCTCGAGCAACCCGCCCGCGAACGGGCGGCGCCGGACACGCCCGCTCTCGTCGACGAGCCCGAACGGCGCCAGTCGACCGAGGAGGCGGAACCAAACCGTGAAGATCTCGCCATTGGAGCGCCAGGCATCTCGACCGAACTGGGCCATCATCGCCAGCGTCAGCGCCGTGTACCCGACGAGGATCACGAACAGGACATCGGGCCCCGGCGCGAGGACCAGCTCCAGCCAGATGACGACGGCGAAGCCGACCACCGCCGGCCAGCGGCCGATGCCGGCGGGATAGGGGGCGACCTCCCACGGCGCCATGCCGATCCGTCGGATGACCCACGCACCGAAGTCGTACAGCGTCGAGTACGGGTCGAGGAACTGCCAGATGGGCCCGACTAGGGCGCAGATGATCGCGACGCCGACCCATCCATACACCCACACGAAGAGCGTCGTGACCTCGGCGCTGCTGCCGCCCCCGGCGATGCCCTGCGCGATGATCCAGCCCCACGCGATCAGCCCGATCGCCCGCAGGGCGAATCGCAGCGGCGCAGGAGGCAAGTGGCCCTCAGAGGTGAGTGGCGGGCGCTCGGCGCGGACGTCGCGAACGAGCACGAAGGTGAACGACAGCGCGACGGTGGTCGCGGCGCCTGCCAGGTAGACGGCCAGTGGCAGCCGGCTGGTGTAGGTCGGATTGAGCGTGTGCGCCGCGGCCGCGGCCGGCGCGGCGAGCGACAGCGCGAGCGTAGCGGCGAGGGCGCCGCAGACCGACGTCGCGCGTGCGCGGACGCGGTCGAGACCGCGGCCCCGGATCACGCCGGCCCGGCTCGACGGCCCCGCGAAAGCAGGAAGCCCGCGCCGATCGTGATGATCGCCAGGGCCGCGATGATCGGCAGGATCACGTCACCACCGGTCGAGCCGGTCGAGCCGGGAGCCGGTGACGCGGTCGGCGTGGTTGACGCGGTCGGCGGCGCGCTCTCTGTCGGCGATGTGCTGGGCTGGGCTGACGGCGGTGCGCTCGATTGGCCGGCCGGTGTCGCGGTCGGCGTCGCCGGGACCGCGATCGTGAACGTCCACTGGGTCCGCTCGACATGGCCGTCGTCGGCGATGGCCGTCGACCGGACCGTGAACGTCCCGGCGACGTAGGCCTGGTCGAGGGTGGCAACCATCCGCCGCTTGTTGGCCGGATCGACGAAGCCCACCGCGATCCGCACGCCATCCTGGTCGAGAATGCCCAGCCGGCTGTCCTCCGTCAGGTCCTCGGAGTAGGTCGCCGAGACCTCGGGCACGGGCTCGGTCACGGTGGAGCCGGCGGCAGGTGTCGCCGTGACGAGCTCGGCGTGGGCTGTGACAGCGGCTGGCAACGCGAACGCCCACACGAGGACCACCGATCCGAGCAGCAGGCGTCCTGAGGCCAGTCGCGTTGTCACGGGCGGAGTCTACGGAACCGTCATCGAAGCGGCAGGAACGGAGCGGCGACTGGCCTGACCGCCCCGACCGATCCGACAGGGTACGATCGGCCCAGACGCCGAGAACTGCCCGCCCACCCAGGAGCTTGCGTGCCGACGACCCCCATCCCGACCGTCGATTTCAGCGACGAGCGCCTCGCCAACGGCCTGCGCCTCATCGTCGCCGAGGACCACCTCGCCCCCGTCGTGGCGATCAACCTGTGGTACGACGTCGGCTCGAAGCACGAGCAGCCTGGCAAGACGGGCTTCGCCCACCTGTTCGAACACGTCATGTTCCAGGGCTCGCGGCACGTCGCGAAGGCCGAGCACATCGCGCTCGTGCAGGCTGCCGGCGGGACGATGAACGGGACGACCTGGCTCGATCGCACGAACTACTTCGAGACCCTGCCGTCACACCAGCTCGACCTCGGGCTCTGGCTCGAGGCGAATCGGATGGCGACCCTCCTCGACGCCCTGAGCCAGGAGAACCTCGACAACCAGCGCGAGGTCGTCAAGAACGAGAAGCGCTGGTCCTACGACAACCGCCCGTACGGATCGTGGCAGGAGAAGCTGCAGGCGCACCTCTTCCCGCCGGAACACCCGTACCACCACTCGACGATCGGCTCGATGGCCGACCTCGACGCGGCTTCGCTCGACGACGTGAAGGCGTTCTTCCAGACCTACTACGCGCCGAACAACGCCGTGCTCTCGATCGTCGGCGACGTCGACAGCAAGGCGGCGCGCTCCAGCGTGGAACGATATTTCGGGTCGATCCCGGCGAACCCGTCGATACCGCCGCTCGGCGACCTGTCGCTTCCGCCCACGCTCGGCAGCGAGATCCGTGAGACCGTCTATGACCGCGTGCCCCTGCCGCGCCTGTACGTCGGGTTCCGCGCGCCGGCCGCCGGCGACCTCCGCCTGGACGCGCTCGAGGTGGCGGGGCAGATCCTGGCCGGCGGGAAGGGCAGCCGGCTGCACCGCCGGCTCGTCCGCGAGGAGCGTATCGCGCAGGACGTGGCGCTGTTCACGCTCGGCTTCATCGGCGGCGCGTCGGTCTGCGCCGGCTGGGCCACCGTCCGGCCGGGCGTCGCGGTCGACCATGTCGAGGCGGTGCTCCACGAGGAGATCGAACGCCTCGCGGTCGAGCCTGTGAGCGACGACGAGCTGGCGCGGGCCTTTGCCCTGATCGAGGCCGACGAGCTCGGAGCCCTCCAGCGCGTCGAGGAGCGGGCTGATCGGCTATCGATGTACGCGACGCTTTTCGACGATCCGGCGCTCATCAACAAGATGCTGCGGCGCTACCTCGCTGTGGCGCCCGAAGCGATCCTGGAGGTCGCGGCCGCCACCTTCCGGCCGGACAACCGGCTTGTCCTGACCTACATGCCCGAGACCGCGCCGATCGAGAGCGACGCGGTCGACGCCGAGGCCCACCAGCGGGCCGACGAGGACGTCGCGGCATGACCGCCGAGACGCCGCAGCGCGACGAGATCGTCGTCGCGACACGACCCACCCCGGGCCAACCTCGGCCGTACGACTTCCCGTCCATCGAGAGCCATCGACTCGGCAATGGCCTTACCGTGCTGGCGGTCGACATGCCCGGGCGCCCGCTTATCAGCGCCACCGTCGTCGTGCCGGTGGGTGCCGCCGACGAACCGCCGGAGGATGCCGGCGCGGCGGTCCTCTCCGCACGTGCGCTGACCGAGGGGACGGAGCGGTACGACGCGATCCAGTTGACCGAGGCGGCCGAACGACTCGGCGCCTCGCTCCACGCGGAGGCGGGCTGGGATGCCACCAGCGTCGGAGTCGATGTGCCCGCAACGCGGCTGGCGGCCGCCCTCGAGCTGCTCGCCGAGGTGCTGCTTCGCCCGACGTTCCCGGCCAATGAGGTCGACCGCCTGCGCGACGAGCGGCTCAACGACCTCTTGCAGGCGCAGGCCGATCCGCGTCGCCGTGCCGACGAGACGTTCATCGGCACGATCTACGCACAGGAATCGCCGTACCACCGACCGGCCGCCGGGACGCGCGATACGGTCGAGGGCCTCGACTCGGATGCCGCGCGCCGCGCCTACCAGCGAGTGCTCGATCCCGATCGCGCGACGATGGTCATCGCCGGCGAGCTCGGCGGACAGGACGTCGTCGGGATCGTGAACCGGTTGCTCGGATCGTGGAGCCGCAACGAGCGGGTCGCGCCAGGCTTGACCGTGGTCGATCGAGCCGCGGGCTCGGGGCGGATCGTGCGCGTCGTCCATCGCCCGGGGAGCGTCCAGACCGAGATCCGCATCGGCCATCCCGGTCTTCCGCGGCAGGTCCCCGACTACCACGCCGTGTCCGTCATGAGTGCGATCCTCGGCGGTCTGTTCAATTCGCGCCTGAACATGCAGCTTCGGGAAGCGAAGGGCTACACCTACGGCGCCGGCGCGGGCTTCGACATGCGCCGCGGCGCCGGCCCATTCACAGCCCGGGCCGCGGTCAACACCGAGGTGACGGTCCCCGCGGTGGTCGACACTCTGGCCGAGCTCCAGCGGATGCGCGACACCCGGATCGAGGCGAGCGAGCTCGCGGCGGCCCGCGACTTCCTCGTGGGCGTGTTTCCGCTGCGCTTCGAGACGCCGGGTGCCGTGGTCGGCGCGGTCGCGGGCCTGGCGGTCCATGGGCTGCCGATCGAGGAGCTGACGGGGTATCGCGAGCGGATCGAGGCGGTCGACGTCGACGCGGTCGAGGCCGCTGCGCGCGCCCATCTGCAGGTCGACCGGGCGGCGATCGTGCTGGTCGGCGACGTCGATGCCTTCGGATCCGAGATCGAGGCGGCCGGTCTTGGACGGCTCGTCATCGACCGTGACGAGGTGCCGGTCGCGGCGCAACGGGCCGCCGAGGTCGACACGGCCGCGGCCGTCGGCCCGACCGACGAAGGCGACGAGGCAGGACCGACGGCGGGAGCCGAGGACCCGTCCCTGCCGGGCTCCGAGGAACCGATGCCGAACGATGGGACCGGAGCTGATTCCGACCCTCGCCACTGAAGCGGCCTGGCTCCATCCTCGGACCTGGTGTCGCGACCGACACGACCGCCCTGCACCGCTTGGAACTGCCCGTTTACGACCCCATCGGTGCCGTATGGCACCGAAATACGTTCTGTAAGGCACGTTACCGGGTAGACGTAAGGCGATTCGCAAGGTAAGCCTGCGACCTTCCGAGGTCATAGGCCTTCCGTACCGGGCGGAATTGGTACTAACCTCCTAATCGGACCGACCCCCCAAGATGTCCCAAGCGACCTCGCGACCCCGTTCTGCCCCAACGACCGCGGCGCGCCGTCGACACGCGGGCCAGTCGGTCGTCGAGTTCGCCCTCGTCGTTCCGATTCTGCTACTCATGGTGGTGGCAATCTCCGACTTCGGGCGCCTGTATACAAGCGCTGTGGCTGTGGAGTCAGCAGCGAGAGAAGCTGCGGACTACGGATCCTTCGGTGCCTCGAAGTGGAACGACTCCCTCGGCAACGTGGCGATCACCCTTGCCGAGATGGAACGACGTGCGTGTGTCGCGGCCGCCGGGAGCCATCTCCAGGACTACGTCACATCGGACCCTGCGAACAACTCGACCTGCAGCAACCCGACGTTCACCTGCACGCTCGAATGGCAGGGGGCGTCCTCTTCATGCGGATCATCCACCGGTTTCGTGAGTGGCGTCGATTGCTCTGATCCTGCCACCGATCCGGCGTGCATCGTCCATGTCCGACTCGACTACGACTTCCACACGCTGCTGGGGATCCCGCCGTTCCCCGAGGTACTGCATATCGGTAGGGACAGCTATTTCCGGGTCTCGGAACTAGCGCCAGTACCGGCCCCATGAACGCCAAGCGTCTCTGTCTTGAGGCGGGCCCGCGACGACGCCGTGGTCAGGCCCTTGTCGAGTTCTCGCTTGTCGCCCCGCTTTTCTTCTTCCTGCTTTTCGCGATCATCGACTTCGGTCGGTACGTCTACTACGTCCAGATCATCAACAACGCGGCGCGAGAGGGGGCCCGTTACGCGATCGTCCATGGCAGCAACGGTCTGCCCCCCACTGGGCCACCCGATGACCCGAGCGGGACCGCCGTCAAGGCCGTCGTCCGCAACTATCTCGTCGGCGTGATCACAGACCCCTCCGTGCTCGATATCCAGCCCACGTGGCCAGATGGTCAAAACGTCCGCGAGGACACCGTGAGTGTGCTGGTCACCTATCAGTTCCGGTCGATGTTACCGATCGTCCCTCTCCCTCCAATCACGGTCCAAGGAACGTCGACCCTTGTCATCAACAACTGATTCCCGCAGACGCAGCGCTCGCGGCCAGGTCCTCGTAATCTTCGCGGGGGGCTTCATCCTGGTCCTCGCGATCGCCGCCCTGGTCTTTGACGTGGGTCAGAACCTCCTGGACCGCCGCACGGAGCAAAACGCGGCGGATGCGGCCGCACTTGCCGGAGCGCGTTGGGTGCCAGGCGCTGCCGCGTATCACGGGGTCTGCGCATCACCATTCAGCGGCTTGCCCCGGCCGGTCGAGGCTGCGTGCCAAGTAGCCAAGGACAACGGCTTCGAGAACGGGATTGGCGGCAAGGCCGTTCGAGTGGACATACCACCCATCGCTCCGTCCGGCTTCAGCGGTCTCGCCGACCACATCCAGGTGACGATAAATGCATCGCGACCGTCCTTCTTCCAGGGCGTACTGGGGGTCGCGGTGCAGCGAACAGGGGCCATGGGCGTGGCGACCAACGGAAGCGACATCCCTTTGCCGTACTCCCTGCTAGCCCTTGCCCCGCATGCGTGCGGCGAAAACAAGATCACAGGTTCGCCGGGCTCCGCGGTCAGCACGAATGGGACGGTCCACGTCGATTCGGACTGCTCGAGCGCGCTGCAATTGAGCGGAAACGGCGTGCTCAATTCCCCGGAGTGCGATGTCGTTGGACAAATCCAGGTGTCGGGCGGAGCGATGAACAACTGCGCGTCGGCACCGACTGGCGTCCTCGCCTCGGGAGACCCACTTCGGAATCTGCCGCCGCCGCCCCAGCCAGGGGCACCGTTGGCGGTGCTGCCGCTCGATGCGGTGCCAGGCCCCATCCCGGACGCCTGTCCTGGCGGGTCGAGCCCGGCGACAGATGTCGCACCGGCGGCCTGTCAGTTCTCGGCCGGTGGAATGGCGGGAAAGAGCTACCGTCTCTATCCCGGGAACTACCCTGGGGGCATCCGTACGAGCAAAGCCACGCTCTATCTTTCGCCTGGGATCTACTGGCTTGGCGGTGGCGGTTTGTCCGTGCAGACCGATGGGCGCTTGATCTCAAAGGCGATCGGGGACGACACAGGCCTCACGCCGTCCGGTGGTGTGCTCCTCTACGACACCGCGGACCCCGACCCGACAGTCATGACTGGTTGCGTCTCGGTGCCGACCGGACCCGGGTGCTTTGGGGCCATCTCTTTGAACGGTGGGCCTGGTGCTGCAGTGGCGCTGCGTCCGATCGAATCCGGGTACTACAAGAACATGGTGATTTTTGTCGATCGGACACAGAGCATCTCTGGGGATGAGATCTTCCTGAATGGCTCCGACTCCACGCTGGACATCAGCGGCACGATCTATGTCCCGAATGGCAGTGTCAGGTTCAACGGTAGCGACACCTATGCATCGGTATCGGCGCAGATCATTTGCTGGACCTTCCAGGTCAACGGTTCGGGTGCCGGGCTCACGCTCAATTACGATCCGGACCAGGTCTTCCACCTTCGAGGGACCGGTCTCGTCGAGTGATCAAGACAGACGTCGTGCCAGTGAGGGCTGATTCCCGATAGGCTGGCGGCGTGATCGCCGTCATCGGTACGCCCCGTTTGCGTGGGACGGGACCAGAGGCAGATGTGGCCGGGCTTGGCGCCGCGATCGCGGTCGCCGCGGCGGCCGCCGGGAGCCGGGTCGAGTTCATCGGCAAGACCGGTGACGATCCGGCCGGCGATGCGGTGCTCCTCGGACTGGCGCATCACTTCGTCGGGCATGTCGCGACCCTCCGCGACCCGGCACGACTGACGCCGGTCATCCCCGGCGCCGATGGACCGGACCTCGATGTGACCGATTCGCCGGCGCCCACCTCGTCGTCGGACGCCCCGCTG
>JBIOWA010000121.1:0-22268 GCA_044868045.1 Candidatus Limnocylindrales bacterium | reverse complement strand
ATCGACGTCGCGTTGCCGCGCGAGAAGCTGATCGTCATCACCGGCCTGTCCGGCTCCGGCAAGTCCTCCCTGGCCTTCGACACCATCTACGCCGAGGGCCAGCGGCGCTACGTCGAGAGCCTCTCGGCCTATGCCCGCCAGTTCCTGGGCCAGATGGAGAAGCCCGACGTCGACCAGATCGACGGCCTCTCGCCGGCCATCTCCATCGACCAGAAGGGTGCCAGCCGCAACCCGCGCTCGACCGTCGGCACGGTCACCGAGATCTACGACCATCTCCGGCTCCTGTTCGCCCGGATCGGCCATCCCCACTGCCCCCTGTGCGGCCGGGAGATCGAGCGCCAGACGGTCCAGCAGATCGTGGACCAGGTCCTCGCCCTTCCCGAGGGCACCCGGCTGCTCGTCCTGGGGCCGCTCATCAAGGACCGCAAGACCGAGGGCGACCGGATCATCGACGCCGCCAAGCGGCAGGGCTTCGTGCGCGTCCGCGTCGACGGGGAGCAGTACGACATCGCCGAGGCGCCGCCCAAGCTCGACAAGTACAAGCGCCACTCGATCGAGGTCATCGTCGACCGCTACATCGTCCGGTATGCCGACGCGCCCGACGGCGCGGCCCGCGCCGAGGACGGCCGGCCGATCGACCCCGAGACGGGCCTCGTCATCCCGGACCCCGATGCCTCGCGTCTCGCCGACTCCATCGAGACCGCACTGCGCCTGGGCGAGGGCGTCGTCCTCATCGCCCCGGCCCCGCGCGAGGGCGAGGAGCCGGCGTTCGCCGAGCTGCGCTACAGCGAGAAGTACAGCTGCCCATACGACGGCTTCACGATCGACGAGCTCGAGCCGCGCTCGTTCTCGTTCAACTCGCCGCACGGTGCCTGCCCGACGTGCACCGGCCTGGGGACCAAGCTCGAGATCGACCCGGCGCTCCTGATCCCGGATCCAAGCAAGAGCCTGGGCGAGGGTGCCCTCGGGACCGGCGGGCTGTTGTCCACCGACGCGTCGTGGCGGATGAAGATCCTGGAGGCTGTCTGCGAGGCCCATGGCTGGGACTTCAAGGCGCCGGTTCGCGACCTGCCCAAGGAAGCCCTCGATCACCTGCTCTACGCCAAGCGCGACCAGGAGCGGGTGCTGGTTCGGTACAAGCACGAGCGCGGCGAGAGCACCTACAAGGCCAACGTCGAGGGGATCATCGCCAACCTCGAGCGCCGGTACCGCGAGACCGAGTCGGACTACATCAAGGCGGAGATCGAGAAGTTCATGGTGACCAAGCCGTGCCCGACCTGCGGTGGCAAACGGCTCCGGCCGGAGATCCTGGCCGTGACGATCGGGGACCGGAACATCTGGGACATCGCGACGTTGTCGATCACCGATTCGCTGCGCTGGGCGACCGGGCTCGGGGCGAACCTCAACGACCGCGAACGGACGATCGCCTACCAGGTCGTGAAGGAGATCGCGGCCCGGCTTGGGTTCCTCGTTGACGTCGGGCTCGACTACCTGACGCTGGACCGGACCAGCGTCACGTTGTCGGGTGGGGAGGCGCAACGGATCCGCCTCGCGACCCAGATCGGGACGACGTTGATGGGTGTCCTCTATATCCTGGACGAGCCGTCGATCGGGCTTCACCAGCGCGACAACGCGAAGCTCATCGCGACGCTGACCAGGCTGCGCGACCTCGGCAATACGGTGCTCGTCGTGGAGCACGACGAGGAGACGATCCGGACAGCCGACTGGGTCGTGGACATCGGTCCGGGCGCCGGCGAGCATGGCGGCGAGATCATCTCGAACGGCACGCTGGACGACCTGCTTGCGGAGCCGCGGTCGATCACCGGTGCCTACCTCCGCGGCGACCGGCAGGTCCCGATCCCGTCGCGACGCAGGAAGGGGAGCGGCAAGTCGCTCCGCGTGACCGGCGCGAGCCAGCACAACCTCAAATCGGTCGACCTCCGCGTGCCCCTCGGGACGTTCGTCGCGGTCACCGGCGTGAGCGGTAGCGGCAAGAGCACGCTCGTGACCGAGGTCCTGTACCGAGCGCTGGCGCGAGAGCTGAACGGATCCCGTGAGCCGGTCGGGAAGTACGAGCGCCTGAGCGGCTCGGAGCAGATCGACAAGATCATCGAGATCGACCAGAGCCCGATCGGCCGCACGCCGCGCTCGAACCCGGCGACCTACACCGGGCTGTTCGGGCCGATCCGCGAGCTGTTTGCCGGGGTCCCGGAGGCGCGCCTGCGCGGCTACTCGCCCGGCCGCTTCTCGTTCAACGTGAAGGGCGGTCGGTGCGAGAACTGCAAGGGCGACGGGATCCTCAAGATCGAGATGCAGTTCCTACCGGATGTCTACGTGACCTGCGAGGTCTGCAAGGGCAAGCGGTACAACCGGGAAGCGCTGGAGATCCACTACAAGGGCAAGTCGATCGCCGACGTCCTCGAGATGACGATCGCCGAGGCGCTCGACTTCTTCTCGGCCGTGCCCAAGGTCAAGGCCAAGCTCCAGACCCTCTACGACGTCGGCCTGGGCTACGTCCACCTGGGCCAACCCGCCACGACGTTGTCCGGCGGCGAGGCACAGCGCGTGAAGCTCTCGACCGAGCTGTCGCGTCGCGCGACGGGGCGGACCCTCTACGTCCTGGACGAGCCGACCACCGGGCTCCACTTCGCGGACGTCGAGAAGTTGCTCGAGGTCCTGCACCGGCTCGTCGAGGGCGGCAACACCGTGCTCGTCATCGAGCACAACCTCGACGTCATCAAGACCGCCGACTGGATCGTCGACCTCGGGCCGGAGGGCGGCGACCGAGGCGGCCGGATCATCGCCGAGGGCACGCCCGAGAAGATCGCCGCGACCAAGGGGTCGGCGACCGGGGAGTACCTGGATCGGGTGCTGCGCGGCCAGCCGCTCGTGCCGCTCTCCGATATCACGTTCGCGGAGGAAGCCGGACGCGGCCGGGTCGCCGCGGATCGGACGAACGGTCACGGGCCCGCCGTGCGGGCGACGCCGTCCCGCAAACGGGCCACGGCGGCGGCGAAGGGCCGCTGATCGAGGGCGAGGCCCCCGCGAACCAGCGGCTAGGATAGCCGCGTGCCGGAAATCGACTTTGCCTTCCTCGCGGACGCGGCCGAGACCATCCCGGGCCAGAAGTTCCACGTCCTGGGTGGTGGGATCGCCCGGATCGGTGGTCGGCGGTTCCCGCTCCGCCACCCGCACCTCGCGCTCGTGATCGGGTTGCAGGTGACGGCGCCCGAGACCGAGCGCGAGCACGACATCCGGTTCGTACTGCTGGATCCCGACGGTGCCGAAGTGGCCGGTGCCACCGGCAGTCTCGTCGCGCGCAGCCAGCGGGACGGTCGCGACGCGACCTTGACCTTCTCGATCGACCTCTGGAACCTGACCTTCCCGGCCCCCGGCGACTACTCGTTCCGGATCCTCGTCAACGGCTCGGAGCGCAAGCGTTTGCCGCTGCTGCTCCTCGCCCCGCCGGACGGGTCGACTGGGACCGAGCCGGCCTCCGCGCCCGCGGATGCCTGAGCGGGTCCGAGCCCGCGGACCCGCCCGCCACGAACTGCCCGCGATCGACGACCTCGCGATGATCGCCGCGCGGCATGCGGATCGCTTGTTGACGTCGGCCCGGGAGCGCGGCGCCGCACGTTGGGTGGCGTTCCTGGAGCCACTGCCCGACCGATTGCGGGACGAGGACCTGCCGGGTCTGCGTGCAGCCGCCGTTCGCGCCCGCGCGGCGTATGGCCCGAAGGACTCGGTTCGCGATGTGTTGCCCGGCGATGTCACCGAGCCGTTCCTGGAGTCGATCGACCGCCTGCTCCGGGAGATCAATCGGCGGCAGTAGGATCCAGGCCGAGTTCATGCGGCGTGAACGCCTCGAGCAGGAACTGGGATGGGACAGCAGGGTCGTAGCTCAACGTCAGCGTGCTGCGGGCACGGGTCCATGCCACATACCCGAGACGTCGCTCCTCCTCCAGCGCCCGGCCCGGGTCCTCCGCCTCGGCGACGGCCCGGCCGCTCGGAAAGCGCCCCTCCTCGAGACCGACGACCGCGACGTGGTCGAATTCCGCACCCTTCGTGGAATGCGCCGTGGCGAACGACAGGCGTGCGTCGTCGCGGCGCAGCTCCCGGAGGCGGGTCCGCGTGGCGGCGATCGCGCCGGCCAGGCCCTCCGGCTCGGGGTACGGGGCGGCCCACGCGAGGACGGCCGTGACGAGATCGCGTGCCGGTCGCGTTTGCGCGTCCGCCTCACGGCGGAGTGAGGCGATCCGAACCAGCAACGGCGCCGACGGATCGGTCTCCCCGGCCAGCCGTTCCAGGACGCCGTCGAGGGCAGGATCGTCCACGAGCAGCTCGACGGACGGGGCACGGAACGGGATGCCGAGCTGCATCGCGGCCACGACCGCGGGTCGCAGCTCGCGGTTCGTCCTCGCGAGGATCGCCCGTGTTCCGTCGTCGTCCGGAAACGAACGAAGGAGTCGCTCGGTCCTCGCGGGCTCATCGGTGGGATCGGGCGCCAGGATCAGGAATCCGGGCGCCTCGGGCCGTGGCCGGATGAGCTTGGCGAATCGCTCGTCGTTCTGCTCGATCAGGCGCACCGCGCGGCCGACGACCGGAGCCGGGCAGCGGTGGTTCACCTGGAGGTCGACACGCCGGAGCCCGGGCAGCGACTCGCCGATCGCCAGCACTCGCCGCACGTCGGCGAGACGCCATCCGTAGATCGACTGGTCGTCATCGCCGACGAGGAAGACCCGGTTGGCCGGGGCAGCGAGCAGCAACGCGAGACGTAGCTGGGACCGATCCACGTCCTGGACCTCGTCGACCAGCAGGTGAGTGCAGCGAGCGCGCCATCGGGCGAGCAGCTCGTCGTCCGAGCGCAGAGCGTCGAGGGCCCCGCGGACCAGGTCATCGAAGTCCAGGCCACCGAGCTCGCCCAGGGCGGATTCGTAGGCGACGTAGGCTCGCGCCACGGGGCCGGCGTCGGGATCGGCGGCGACCTCGGCCGCGGTCACGGCGAGGTCGAGCTTCAGCCGCGAGAACGCCGTGTCGAGGCGACCGCGATCCGTCTGGCTGGTTCGCGGCCACAATTCGGCGAGCAGCGAATCCCGATCGACCAGCGGCTCGACCGGCCGCCCCGCGTCGCGGAGGATCTCCCGCCCGAGGGCATGGAACGTCCGTACTCGAACCGACCCGTGCGCCACGCCCAGCGGTTCGAGGGCTGCGTCAAGTCGGTCGGCGAGCTCCTCGGCGGCGCGCTTGTTGAACGTGATCGCGGCGATGCCCGCCGGATCGGTACCGGAATCGACGAGCCAGACGATCCGCGCCACGAGGGTCGTGGTCTTGCCCGATCCGGCCGGCGCGACGCACAGGACCGGACCTGGCGGGGCGGTCGCCGCCGCTCGCTGGTCGGCCGTCAGTCGGGCCAGTCGCCCGGCGACGAGAGGATGGATTGATCCGACCGGCATCGTCCGAGGATGACGACGCGCGCTTACCTGGGACCAAACCCTGCGCTTGCCAGGGGCTGCACAGGCCGTATTACGGCCGCTCGGTGACGCCGGTCAACGAACCGGTACGGAAGGGGGGCGCGACGGCGCAACGAACGCCCCGAACGGACTATGGGCGGTCAGGACCGGCCGGACCACGATGCTCCTGCGCCAGTGCCCGACGGCGCGTCGATCGGGCCCGGCGTCTTGGGGAGACCCTCCGATGCACCGCCGACCACTTCGCCGGGCCACCATCCTGGCCCTGACCGGTCTCCTGGCCTTCGCCGGAACAGCGATGGCCGACCAGCTGCTCGCCGATGGCGACCTCATCGCCCCGGGTATCCAGGGCACGAAGGCACTCGGTAATGTCCCGGCCGGCGCGGAGGTCTCGGTCGATGTCCAGTTCACGCTGACGTGCGTCGGTATCAACCACGTCGACCTCGGGCAGTCGGTCGTCCTGGGCTGGTCCGGGGTCGGCAGCGCGCCGGTGGGCGGCGCCATCGTGTCGGTCACCACAGCGACGATCGGGCCGATCACAGAGGCGTGGGCGGCCGACGCCCTCGGGTGCCCCGACCCGGTCCCCTCGATGGTAGGTTCCATGCTGAGCCATGTGACCCTGCGCGCCCCGACGACCGCCGGCAACGGCTACATGTACACGATCGTCTACGACCGGTCGCTCTCCCCGGTCGGGCTCAATGACGCCAGTGCCTTTAGTCGCACGGCGACCGCAGTCAGCTTCACCCTCAACGCCATTGCGAACACGCCGCCCTCGTTGACGGTGCCGGCGTCGTTCTCGGTCGAGGGGAATACGACCGGCGGCTGGACCGCCGACTGGTCTGGCGTCTCGGCAACGGACCCTGAGGACAACCCGGATCCGACGTCAGCCTGCGATCCGCCCGCCGGCAGCGTCTTGCCGCTCGGCCAGAACCCCGTGTCGTGCTTGGTCACCGATTCGGGTGGCGCGACCGCGACCGGCGGATTCGACGTGACGGTCGTCGACACCACGGCGCCCGTGCTCTCCGGGATGCCCGGCGACGAGTCGTTGACGACGGCCGATCCGTCCGGTGCTACCGTCAGCTATGGATCGCCCTCCGCGACCGACATCGTCGACTCCGCGCCCGACGTGGCCTGCGCGCCCGCCAGCGGTACGACGTTCCCGGTCGGCACGACCGAGGTGACGTGCACCGCGACCGACGCGAGCGGCAACAGTTCGGCCGCCTCCTTCACCGTCGAGGTCCGGTTCGTCGCGCCCCACACCGCCAGCGCGATCTGGCTGGAACCGGTCGGCGACGACCAGGATGCATTCGAGGCGAACCACAGCCGGACGATCCCGGTCAAGGTGCGTCTCTTCGTCGACGGCGTCGAGCGATCGAGCGGCCAAGCGCAGCTCACGCTCACGCCGTGCGGCGGCGGGACGACCGCCCTGGAGCTCCCGCTGTCGTGGGGGAGCAGTCGCTGGAACGCAGCGCTCGACACGTCGATGTTGCCGGGCGCCTGCTATACGGTCACCGCGTCGATCGGCGGCCAGGTCGCTGGCTCCTTCCAGCTCGAGCTTCGCGGGGAGGCATCCCCGGCGAGGTCGAACGGGCAGGCCACATCGACCACGCTGCCCAAGAAGACCGGCCACAGCAAGCCGCGGTAACGTCCGACTTGTCCTAGCATCGGGGGCGTGACCCCCGAACTCGAGGCGACCCTCAAGCGCTTGCCCGATCGCCCCGGCGTCTATCTCATGAAGGACGCCCGGGGCGACGTGCTGTACGTCGGCAAGGCGCAGAGCCTGCGCCACCGAGTGCGCAGCTACTGGCAGAAGCAGGCGCCGGCCGGCGAGGTGCATCGGATCCGCAGCGTCATCGACCGGATCGCCGACGTCGAGGTGACCGAGGTCGACAGTGTCAGCGAAGCGCTGCTCCTCGAGGCGAACCTCATCAAGCGCTTCAAGCCGCGCTTCAACGTTCGCCTGAAGGACGACAAGAGCTACCCGTATATCAAGGTCACGCTGGCCGACGACTTCCCGCGCGTCGAACGGACACGCAAGCTCGTGAATGACGGCAGCCGGTACTTCGGGCCGTACGCGTCGGCCACCAGCGTCGACGAATCCATGAACCTGGTCCGGCGCCTCTTTCCGTTCCGCACGTGCACCATCGACATCCGCGACGGCGAACGTGCGCTGCAGCGGCCGTGCCTGCTGTTCCATATCAAGCGCTGCCAGGGTCCGTGCATCCAGGCGATCTCGAAGGCCGACTATCGAGCCGATATCGAGCAGGTCGAGCTGTTCCTCGAGGGTCGCCAGGAAACGTTGGTCAAGGCACTGCGCCGGGAGATGTCCGCGGCGTCGGACCGACAGGAATACGAGCGGGCTGCCACCCACCGCGACAAGATCCGCGCGATCGAGCGCACGATGGAGAGCCAGAAGATGGCGGCCTTCGCGCGGACGGAGCTCGATCTCGTCGGCATGGCCCGCCAGGACAACCAGGCCGCGATGACACTGTTCATCATCCGCGACGGCAAGATGATCGGGCGCGACGTGTACCTGCTCGATGCGGTGCGCGAGGCGACCGACGCCGAGGTCCTGGCCAGCTTCCTCGAGCAGTATTACGCGCGAGCCACGTCGATCCCGCGCGAGATCTACGTCCCCGACGGCGTCACCGACACGGCGGACCTTCAGACGTTCCTGGTCGAGAAACGCGGCGGCCCCGTGCATCTCCGGACCCCGCAGCGCGGCGAGAAGCGCGACCTGATGGAGTTGGCCGGTCGAAACGCCGCCGAGACGCTGGCGCGCGAGCAGGCGCGCTGGCTTGCCGACCAGGGCAAGACGCTGGCGGCGCTGGAGGAGCTGGCGGCAGCCCTGGACGTGCCGGGCACTCCGTTCCGCATCGAGTGCTACGACATCAGCAACTTCCAGGGTTCCGAGTCAGTCGGCAGCATGGTCGTGTTCGAGGACGGCAAGCCTCGGACCGGAGAGTACCGGCGGTTCAGGATCCGGACGGTCGAGGGACCGAACGACGTCGCCAGTCACCAGGAAGTCCTGCGCCGCCGATTCCGCGCGACGAAGTCGGGGGAGGAGGGGAGCGAGGAGGAGCGCCGCTGGGCGATGCCGGATCTCGTGATCGTCGACGGCGGCAAGCCCCAGGTGAACGCGGCCAAGCAGGTGCTCGACGAGCTCGGGCTCCACGACCTGCCTCTCGCCGGGCTGGCCAAGGAGCGTGAAGAGCTGTTCCTGCCGGGTCGTTCCGATCCGATCGTCCTGCCGGCGACCTCATCGGCCCTCTACCTGGTCCAGCGGTTGCGGGACGAGGCGCATCGGTTCGCGATCACCTACCACCGGACGTTGCGTGATCGGCGGACCGTTCGCTCGGCCTTCGACGACCTGCCGGGCGTCGGGCCGAAGCGCAAGCGAGAGCTGCTGAAGGTCTTCGGCTCGATCAAGCGGGTGCGCGAGGCGCCCGTGGAGCAGATCGCGGCGGTGCCGGGCATCAGCCGGGCCCTCGCGGAGCGGATCAAGGCGACACTGGAGGCGTGACGGCGCCCCCAGGACCAGACCAGACCGGTTGACCTCTGCGTGGTCCGCCGGGTGGACCACCCGACGGACCAGGCGACGTGGCGCGGCTCCCGAAGGCCGTTCGAGGATCGAATGGTCCTTGGGGTGAACCATACGGCGGGTTGAGGTTCACTGCGCGGGCGTCTCGCGGCTATTCGGGGGTCGATTGGTCCGGCGGACGGACCAAGTGACGCCGGCAGCCCTTTGAATCCATTGACATGGCGCCGATCGCCGGTCGGCTGGTCCACCCCGCGGACCAAGCGTCGCGCCGTGGCCGCCTTGCACGCGGCAGGTATGGGCCGAGCTGGCTGGCCGCGGCGCGTCCAAGGGGCCTTTCGTGTAGCATCCCGCCGGTATGCGCAGAGCCGGCCCCGCCCTGATCGTGCTGATCGGGATCCTCGCCCTCATCATCGACTTCTTTCCGGGCCTCAGGCTGCCGGATTTCACGGCGAACGACGGCTCATCCCGGCTCGTCGAGACGAAGCTCGGCCTCGACCTGGAGGGCGGTCTCCGGGTGGAGTACCAGGCACTCCCCAAGGACGGCGTCCAGCCCTCTCGCGAGGCCCTTGGCGTCATCAAGGACATCATCGAGCGGCGCGTGAACACGACCGGCGTGTCCGAGCCGGTCGTCGTGGTCCAGGGCGACGACCGCGTCGTGATCGAGCTACCCGGCATCTCGGACGTCGACTCCGTGCGCCGGCTCGTAGGCCAGACCGGCCGCCTCGACTTCGTGCCGCTGGGTACGACTCAGGTGCAGGAAGGTCAGACGATCGATCTCAAGGAGTTCCCGCCCCTCTTCAGCGGCGACCAGCTGGAATCGGCGGCGGTCGGCCAGGATCAGCAAGGTGGCGGCCTGACGGTCACGTTCGTGCTCAAGAACAACGGTCCGCAGTCCGGTGCCCAGCTCTTCGCCAAGTACACGGCAGAGCACATCGGCCAGTACTTCGCGATCGTCCTGGACGGGTCCGTGATCTCGGCTCCGGTGATCAGGGGCTCCATCCCCAACGGCCAGGTCGAGATCTCCGCCGGCAATATCGGCGGCTTTCCGGCCAAAGAGGCCAACTCGCTGGTCACGGTCCTCAAGTTCGGCTCGCTGCCGTTCCCGATCAAGGAGGTCTCGAGCGAGCAGATCTCGGCCACGCTCGGTGAGCAGTTCCTGAACCAGAGCCTCATCGCCGGGTTCATCGGCATCGCCCTGGTCGTCACGTTCATGCTGCTGTACTACCGGCTCCCGGGCCTCATCGCGGCGTTCGCGCTGATCTATTACACGATCGTGGTCCTGGCGATCTTCCGGCTCATCCCGGTGACGCTGACCCTGGCCGGCATCGCCGGTTTCGTGCTCTCGGTGGGCATGGCGGTCGATGCCAACATCCTCATCTTCGAGCGGATGAAGGAGGAGCTGCGCGTCGGCAAGTCGCTGCCCGCGGCGGTCGAGGCCGGCTTCAACCGGGCCTGGAACTCGATCCTCGATTCGAACGTGTCGAGCCTGATCACGGCCACGATCCTGTATGCGCTCGGATCGTCGGTCATCCGTGGCTTCGCCCTCGTCCTCATCATCGGTGTCCTGACCTCGATGTTCAGCGCCATCGTCGTCACCCGATCGATCATGCGCCTGCTCGTCCGCCAGGACTGGGCCCGACGGGCGCGGTTGTTCGGCCTCCGCGACGAGGAATTCGTGGCGGTCACCCCACAGCGCCCGCAGCGCCGGGCCCTGCGCGCCGATGTTTGATGTCATCGGGAAGCGCCGGTTCTTCTATGCGCTGTCGCTGCTGCTGACGATCCCCGGCCTCTTCTTCATCCTCATCTCGCCCTTCAGCGACGCGGGCCTGCAGCTCACCATCGACTACACCGGCGGCACCCGCTGGGAGATCAAGTTCGCCGATCCCAACGTGACGCCGGCCCAGGTCGAACAGGTCTTCGCGGACAACGGCCTGGCAGCGACCGCGATCCGAACCGAATCGGGCTACGTCGAGATCAAGACCGAACCAATCGGCCTGACGCCGCAGGCGTCCGAGTCACCCGCACCGTCGGGGTCGCCATCCGCGGCGACGAGCGGTTCCCCGGCCCCGAGCGGCTCGCCGGGCGCGAGTTCGTCGGTCGCGCCGTCGACGTCACCGTCCCCTGCGGCGAGTGGCTCACCGGCTCCCTCCGCGAGTCCCGGGGCGTCAGGCTCGGCGAGCCCGTCCGCGTCGCCGTCGGCCGCGCCCATCGGGAACACGGAGCTGCCGCACGACGGCAAGCTCGGGGAGATGGTGACCGCGCTCGAGGCGCGTCTCGGCAAGATCGAGAGCCAACGTAGCTTGACCACCATCGGCGCCGTCGTCAGCTCCGACCTGCTTCGCCAGGCCCTGATCCTCATCGTGGTCGGCTCGCTCGGCATCGTCACGTGGATCACCTATCGGTTCCGTGACGTCAAGTTCGGGGTGACCGCACTCATCTCCCTCCTCCACGACGTGATCGTCGTGGTCGGCTCGTTCGCGATCCTCGGTACGTTCTTCCACGTCGAGATCGATGCGCTGTTCGTCACCGCGATGCTCACGGTGATCGGCTTCTCGGTCCACGACACCATCGTCGTCTTCGACCGTGTCCGGGAGAACAAGGCGCGCCACCTGGGTGAGCCGTTCGACGAGATCGTCAACCACTCGATCCTCCAGACGTTCGGCCGTTCGATCACGACGAGCCTGACCGTCCTCATGACGCTGCTGGCACTGCTCCTGTTCGGGGGCTCCGCGATCAGCGACTTCGTCCTCGCGCTCCTCATCGGCATCATCATCGGGACGTATTCGTCGATCTTCGTGGCGAGCCCGCTGCTCGTCGACTGGACGGCCTGGGAGGACCGCCGGCACGGGCGGTTGCCCACGGCTCGCGCGCCACGTCCACGTCGGGCAACCTCCTGACGACCGCAGCAAGCCCATCCGATGCGCGGTAAAGGCGCGGGTGAGCGCCGCATGGGATCCTGACCGGGTGCTCGAACCGCGGTTCCGCTGGAGCTTCCCGGACAGTCGTCCCATCGATCCGGAGCTCCTGACCGCGGCAGTCGGCCGCGGTCTCGCGGAGCGCACGACCGGGCTCCTCGCGCGGCGCGGGGTGACCGGCGCAGCGGAGCTGGCGGCGTGGTTCGCCGATCCCCTGGAAGGGCTGTACGACCCGCGCCTGCTTCCCGATGCCGATCGCCTGCTCGCGCGGCTGACGCGGGCACGGTTGCGCGGTGAGCGCGTGATGGTCTTCGGCGACTTCGACGCCGACGGTCTCGACGGACTCGCCATCCTGGTGCTGGCGCTCCGCCGGTTCGGCCTGGCGGTCGAACCCTACGTACCGAGCCGGCTCGAGGAAGGACACGGCCTGTCGGTCGCGGCGATCGACGCGGCGGGGGCGGCCGGCATGACCGTCATCGTCACCGTCGATTGCGGGACGAGTTCGGGGCCCGAGATCGCCGTCGCCCACGCCCGTGGGATCGACGTCCTCGTGACCGATCATCATCGGGTCCCAGCCGAGTTGCCGCCCGCTGCCGCACTGGTCAACCCGCACCGCCGGGACTCGGCCTACCCCGACTCACGCCTCGCCGGCAGCGGCATCGCGTTCAAGGTCGCCCAGTTGCTGCTTGCCGACGTCCCGGGCGGGCCTGAGGCGGCACTCGAGCTGACCGATCTCGCCACGATCGGTACGGTTGCCGACGTCGCCCCGATCGTCGGCGAGAACCGGGCGATCGCCCGACTTGGCCTCGAGCGGCTGCGGACGGCGACACGCCCCGGGATCGCCGCACTCCTCGAGCGGGCGAAGGTGGCGCCGGCCGCGGTCGACCTCGACACGATCGCATTCGCGCTCGCGCCGCGACTCAATGCCGCCGGTCGGGTGGGGGAAGCGCTCGAGGCGGCCCGTCTGCTGCTATCCGAGGACGCGGCGGAGGCCGCGGTCCATGCCGACGCCCTCGAGGCGGCGAACCAGACCCGCCGGGACCTGACGGTTACGGCAGTCGCCGAGGCCAGGGCGCTGGTCGCCGCGGTCGCGGATCGGCCAGCCTCGATCGTGCACGGCGCCTGGCCCGTGGGGATCGTGGGACTCGTCGCGGCTCGGCTCGCCGAGGATCGCGCGCGCCCCGCGGTCGTGGGTGCCGAGCTTGGCGACACGATCCGTGCGTCGTGCCGGAGCGACGGCTCCGTCGACCTGGCTGCCGCCCTCGCGATTTGCGCGGACCTGTTCACGCGGCACGGCGGGCACGCCGGCGCAGCGGGCTTCGAGATCCCCGCCGAGCGCTGGGACACCTTCGTCGAGCGATTCGAGGCGATCGCCGCCACGTCCATCCCGGTGGATCCGCGGGCGGTCCTCCGCATCGACCTCGCCGTGCCGGCCCTCGACGTCGACTACCGCCTGCTCCGCGAGCTTGCCGGGCTCTCGCCGTACGGACCCGGCAATCCCGAGCCGCTCGTCGCGGTCCTTGGCCTGACGGTCACGCGAGTCAGAGTGGCGGCCGACGACCACACGTCGCTGACGCTGAAACGCGACCGCGACGTGCTCGACGGGATCGCGTTCGGCCGCGCCGACATCGCGGCGCTCGTCCAGGAGGGCGACCGCATCGACGTCGTCGGGCGGTTAACGAGCCGGACATTCGGGGGGTACGAGTCACTCCAGCTCGAGATCCGCGACGCGGCGCCCAGTGGTTCGCATCCGGAGGCTGCAGCCGTCCTCGCGGGGCCACTCCAGACCGTCGTGGTGGCGACATCATGACCCGCGCCACCTCGCCGCGACCGCCACGGGCGCGCGATCCGTACGGTCTCGGTCCGGTCGGCTCCTTCGGGGGCCCGCTCCTGTCGATCATCGGCCTCGTCATCATCGGGATCGTCACGATCAACCTCTTCAACTACGAGATCCCGTTGCTCGGCGATGGGGGCAATGGCGGGCCCGCGCCCGGCGCCGTCAACCGGACACCGGCGCCGTCCAATGTCGTCGTCGTGCCACCGGAAGCCGCGTTCGTGGGCTCGATCGTCTACGCCAAGCAGGGCAACATCTGGATCCAACAGGACAAGGACGCGCACCAGCTGACCGACAGTGGAGGTGACTCGATGCCGTCCTGGTCGGCCGACGGACAGTGGATCGTATTCATCCGGTCGCGCAATGCCGTGGGCCTGTGGCCGGTGCGCGGCCGGAACGGGCATTACGACATCTCGGTGCCCGACATCATGCGGGTGAAGGCAGACGGGAGCGCCAAACCCGAACGCCTGGCCACCGGTCTGGTCCGGCGCGGCCGGCTGACCTGGTCGGCATGGATGCGCCAGCCAGTGCTCTCGCCCGACGGCAAGACGATCGCACTCGTCACCGATGCCCCCGATCCCGACAAGACGGACGTGGTGCTCCAGTTCTTCGACATGGCGAAGAAAAGGCTGACGCGGGTGCCCGTGCGGGAGAACCAGGTCCTCGGCCACCAGGATCCGGAGTGGCGCCCGGACGGGAAGTACCTCATGTACACCCAGAACGGGCGAGACGGCGCCCGGGGCGCGCCGGTGATCATGCGCTACGAGGTGAAGTCGAAGAAGGCACGCGCAGTAACCGCCACGGGCTACATGCAGGCCTCGTACTCGCCGGACGGGCGCTACATCGCGGCGACACGCACGACGACGCTGGGGACCGATGTCGTCATCCTGGACGCCAATACCGGCCACGAGCTCATGCGCGTCACCGACGACGATGCCTCCTGGGCACCGACATGGTCGCCGGCCGGGGACGGGATCGCGTTCCTGCACATCGTGGGGCAGACCATTGACCTGCGACTGGCTCGCCTCGAGGGCCCTCGCTGGGCGTGGACGGTCACGGAGACCATCGATCTGACAGCGGTCTCGGGCCTGGACGCGGCCTCGCGGCCCGACTGGTTCATCCCGCCGGCCCTGCTCCCGGCCGTGCCGACCCCGGCGCCCGCGGCGCCGGCTTCCGGGGCGTCCGCGGCCCCGACCGCCGCCAGCCCCTCGCCGTGATCCGCGGCCGGTGACGTCGACCTACCTCGAGCGCCTCGCGGCGCGCGTCCGCGCGACCGGCACCGTCCTGTGTCTGGGCATCGATCCGGATCCCGATGGTCTTCCCAGTGGCTTCTCCCGCGATCTCGCCGGGATCGAACGGTTCGCGTCCTTCCTGCTCGAGGCGGCGCTGCCGTGCGCCGCCGCCGTGAAGCCGAACCTCGCCTTCTTCGAGGCCTACGGCTCGGCCGGGGTGGCGGCCCTCGAACGGCTGCGCGCCTCGGTACCAGTCGAGGTGCCGTTCATCGCGGACGCCAAGCGGGGCGACATCACGACGACCGCCGCCCGCCAGGCCGTCGCCCTGTTCGATGCCGTCGGCGCAGACGCCGTGACCGTCAACCCGTACCTCGGGTCTGACGCGCTCGCCCCGTTCATCGAACGCCTCGATCGCTTCGCGTACGTGTTGTGCCGCACCTCGAACCCAGGGGCCGGTGAGCTCCAGGATCTCCTCGTCGAGGCCGCCGGCGGCGACGACGATTCCCCGCGCGAGCGGCTGCACGAGCGTGTCGCCCGGCTGGCAGCGGGCTGGGGACCCGGCGGGACGGTGGGCCTCGTCGTCGGCGCGACTGCGCCGGACGACCTGGTCCGCATCCGGTCGATCGCGCCCGGGTTGCCGTTCCTGGTGCCGGGCGTGGGTGCCCAGGGCGGAGCGATCGATCCCGTTCTCGCCCACGGACCCGCGGCAGTGGCCCCCGGAGCCGCGGTGCCCGGCGGTGGTCTGCTCGTGAATGTATCGCGCGGGATCGCGGGCGCAGCAGGCGATGGCGAGGGCGATCCCATCGAACGGGTCGCGGCCGCCGCGGCCGACTGGGCCGCGCGACTCCCTGTGCTACCCTTGCCGCCGCAGCCGACCACCTGAAGGACCTGCTCACATGCCGAACATCGGAGCTCCCGAGCTCATCATCATCCTCGTGATCGCCTTGCTGATCCTCGGCCCGGGCAAGCTGCCCGAGGTCGGCGCTTCGATCGGCAAGAGCATTCGCGAGTTCCGCAAGGCCTCGTCCGACCTGAGCGATTCGGTCAAGGTCGACACCTCGCCACTGCCGGCGAACCCGCCCGCGGACGCGCCGACCGCGGCTGACGCGCCCGCGTCGAGCGAGGCGGCGCCCCGCACGAACTAGGCCGGCGTCGCCCGCCGCTGATGGCCGACGCCGACGCCCTGCGCGACGCCGCCCCGTCGGGCGTCGCGGTCCCGCCGGTGTCGCCGGCGTCCTCGCCTCCGACGCCGCCCGCCGTCCCCGATGGGGCGGTCATGTCGCTGGTCGATCACCTCAGCGAGCTTCGGACGCGCCTGTTCCGCTGCATTCTCGCGATCGCCATCGGCTCGGTGATCGGCTTCTACTTCGCCACGCCCGTGCGTGATTTCCTGTTGGCGCCACTGCCCGACGGCCGGGCCCAGGTCCTCGGCCCGGGTGACGGCTTCGCGATCCAACTGCGGATCTCGATCGTCATCGGGATCATCCTCGCGATGCCCGTCCTGCTCTACCAGGTCTGGGCGTTCGTCGCCCCGGGCCTGACGCCGAACGAACGCCGGACCGTTCGGCCGTGGATCCCGCTGGCGCTGGTGTTCTTCGCGCTCGGCGTCGGCATCGCCCGGCTCGTGCTTCCGTACGCCGTGTCATTCCTGCTCGGATTCACGGACGACAAGCTGGTCGCCAACATCGCCGCCGGCCCGTATTTCGACTTCGTCACGACGATGTTCCTCGCCTTCGGTCTGGTGCTGGAATTCCCGATCCTGCTGGTGGGCCTGTCGCGCGTCGGGATCCTGACCTCAGAGCGGCTGAGGGCCGCGCGTCGCTACGTGATCCTCGGCATCGCGATCTTCGCCGCCGTCGCCACGCCGGGCGGGGACCTCGTCAGCCCGTTCGCCCTCGGCGGGACCATGTACGTGCTCTTCGAGCTCACGGTGCAGTTCATCAAACGGACCGGCAGGTGACCCAGACGGCCGGCGAGCCGGTCAGCGAAGGCGTCGCCGAGCAGGACATCGTGATCCTGTCGGGGCTCTCAGGCGGTGGCAAGACCGCAGCGGCCAAGCTGTTCGAAGACCTCGGCTACATGGTCGTCGACAACCTGCCCGGGGAGCTGCTGCCGGACCTCGCCGAGCTCGTCTCGTCGGACGAGGCGCGCTTCGCACGCGTCGCGATCGTGCTCGATGTCCGTGCCGGCGATCCTGCCGTCGCGCTCGGGGCGATGCGCGGCGCCCTCGAGGGTCGCGGGATCGAGCCGCGGATCGTGTTCCTGGAGGCGCGCGACGACGTGCTGATCCGACGGTTCAGCGAGACCCGCCACCGCCACCCGCTCAACGACCAGCGTGGCATCGCCAGCTCGATCGCCGAGGAGCGTGGCCTGCTCGACGCCATCCGCAACGAGGCGGACGTGATCGTCGACACGTCGGACCTGTCGCTCCGTCAACTCCGGGAACGGCTGTTCGCCCAGCTCGCCACCACTACCCGTCCTGACCAGCTGGCCGTCCAGTTGATCAGCTTCGGGTACAAGTTCGGGGTGCCCCTGGAATCGGACCTCGTTTTCGACGTACGGTTCATCGCCAACCCGTTCTATGTGCCGGAGCTGCGAACGCGCTCGGGATTGACCGAGGAGGTCCGCGAGTACGTGCTGCGCCAGCCGCCCACCGGCCGCTTCCTCGACCTCATGAAGGAATTCCTGGACTTCTCGATCCCCGCGTACATCGAGGAGGGCAAGACGCGCCTGACGATCGCGATCGGTTGTACGGGTGGCTATCACCGGAGCATCGTCATCGCGGAGCTGCTCGCTGAATGGCTGCGCAATCAGGACACCGGTCCCGTCGCCGTGTTCCATCGCGAGCTCGACCGGACGTGAGGTGAGCGCGCACCGGATGAACCTCCGCCGCTGGCTGACCCCGGGCATCGGGGTGAAGCGTTGGCTGCTCGTCGTCTTCCTCGGGTTGCTGCTCCTGGCCCTCGGCTTCGCCCACATGCTGCGCCAGGCGTCACGGGACCTGGAACCCGGGGGACCATTCGAGGCGATCGTCAGCGTCATCACGCTGCAGTTCCTGCCGTACGAGCTGCGCGGTCTGGTCGTCGGGGTCGTCGGTCTCGCGCTCGTCGGCTTCGGCGCCTACCGGGTGATCAGGGTCGTCACCGATACGCTGCGCGCCCCGGACGCCGACCAGCCGCTCGTCGAGGTCATCTACCAGAAGCGGTTCCTCGCCCGCGGACCGAGGATCGTCACGATCGGGGGCGGGACCGGGCTGTCGACCCTGCTACGCGGTCTCAAGGAGCACACGAGCAACATCACCGCGGTCGTGACCGTGGCCGACGACGGCGGCTCGTCCGGCGTCCTGCGCCAGGAGCTCGGGATCGCGCCGATGGGCGACATTCGCAATTGCATCGCGGCACTCGCCGATGCCGAGCCGCTGATGAGCGAGCTGCTGCAATACCGATTCCCGGAGCAGGACCGCACGCTGCGCATGTTGGGCGCGGAGGGACCAGGCCTGGCCGGCCATGCCGTCGGCAACCTCCTGCTCGCGGCGATGACGGCGATCGAGGGCGGTGACTTCGAGGAGGGCGTCCGCCGGATCAATCGCATCCTCGCGGTGCGCGGCCAGGTCGTCCCGGTGACCGCCACCCCGCTCACCCTCCATGCCCGGATCGCGGGCGGATCGATCGTCGACGGACAGTCGCGGATCATGCGCACGGCCGATATCGAGCGCGTCTGGATCACGCCCGACGATGTGCTGGCCTCCGACGATGCCCTCACGGCGATCGCCGAGGCGGACCTGATCGTGCTCGGTCCCGGCAGCCTCTATACCAGCCTGCTGCCGAGCCTCCTGATCCCGGCCATCCGCGATGCGCTCCTGACCGCCGCGGCTCCGAGGCTCTACGTGTGCAACGTGGCGACGCAGGAGGGCGAGACGACGGGGATGGACCTCGCCGAGCACGTCGCGGCGGTCGTCGACCATACGGCGCCAGGGATCGTCGACGTGGTGCTGGCCAACAACCGATTCGACGCCCGGATCCCGACCGACTGGCAGGCCGAGGCGGTCCGCTTGCACTGGCCGCCGGCCGGGATGCCCGAGCCGCCCCACCTGATCCTCGACGACGTGGTCGACCCCGAGAATGCCCATCACCACGACCCGGCCCGCCTCGCCGCCGCCGTCCTGAAGGCGGCCGAGGCCGAGGCTCCGCGTCGTCGCCGCACCGTCACGCGCACCGCCTGAGATGACCAGCTCCGAACGGGACCTCGTCACTGCGCTGCGGAACGAACTCGCCGCCATCGACCCCGCCCGGCCCTGCGATCGACTTGCGGAGGCGGCTGGTCTCGGTTCGGATGTCGGGGCACGCGAGCCGGCGGTCGCCAGGCTGGCCGTGCGCCTCCGTCGATCCGGCGATGTTGCGTCAGGGGGCCTGTTCGACTGGTCGGCCGCGGCCGAGCACTGCCGGAGCGCCTGGCTGCGCGGGCGGTTCCTGGCCCGCGGTTCCTTGAGCCTGGCCGGCGGCCGCACCCACCTCGAGTTCGTGGTCACGGCCGACGAAGCGCCGGTGCTGGCGGCCCGTTTGGATGAAGTCGGGCTGCCGGCCTCGTGGCGCGTGAGGCGGGGTAGGGGCGTCGTAACCTGGAAGAGCGCCGAGGCCGTCGGCACATTCCTGCGGCGGATCGGCGGGGCGGGCGCGCTGCTCGAGCTCGAGGCCCGGCAGGTCTCCCGGGCCCTGCGCGGCGAGCTCAACCGCGTGCTGAATGCCGAGTCGGCGAACCTGCAACGGGCCGTGGCGGCAGCCGGCCGCCAGCTCGATGCCATCGCCGCCCTCGAGGCCGATGGCCGACTCAGGACGCAGCCATACCTCGTTCGCCTCGTCGCCGATGCCCGGCGCGAGACGCCGGAAGCGACCCTGGCTGAGCTCGCCGGGCGACTCGAGGTCCATCGCTCGGCGGTCCAGCGCGCTCTCGAACGCCTCGAGCGCCTGGCGGAGGCCGAGCCCGCCGAGCCGCAGCTGCGCGAGGGTCGCTCTGGCATGATTCGCGCGCATGCGTGAGGTCGTGATCGCCGCCAACTGGAAGATGCACACGACCCCGACCGACGCAGGAGCGCTTGCCCGGACCATCGCCGCGCGGACACGAGCAGCCGGCGTCACGCGCGTCATCTGCCCGCCCTACGTCTGCCTCGCGGCCGTGCGTGACGCGCTTGCCGAGGAGGCTCCCGACGTGGCCGTCGGCGCGCAGAACGTCCATCACGAGGTCGCCGGCGCCTACACGGGCGAGATCGCAGCGCCGATGCTCGATGGCCTCGCGACGTGGGTGATCGTCGGCCACTCCGAGCGTCGGCGGGACGCCGGTGAGAGCGACGCTCTGATCGCCCGCAAGGTCGAGCGCGCCCTCGACGCCGGCCTCCGACCGATCCTGTGCGTCGGCGAGCAGCTCGCCGAACGTGAGTCGGGACGGGCCAGCGACGTCGTCGCCGGCCAGCTCCGCGGCTGTCTCGGCGCCACCGATCCATTGCGCGCCCGCGATGGCGGCCTGGTCATCGCCTATGAACCGGTCTGGGCGATCGGTACCGGCCGAAACGCGACCGGCCTGGACGCATCGGCGATGGCCGACGCCATCCGGGCCAGCCTCGACGCGATGGGCTGGGGCGAGTCCGGACAGAGCCTGCCCGTCCTATACGGGGGCAGCGTCAGCTCCACGAACATCGATGAGATCCTCGGGGAGCCGTCGATCGACGGCGCGCTCGTCGGCGGCGCGTCGCTCAAGCCGGACGAGATGGCCGGCATCGTTGCCCGCGCGGGCATCACCGCTCGCGCGCGCGGCCTCGCGCCCGACTGACCTCGCGGTGGTGACGGACTCGACGGCGCGGGCAGCGACGCGCCCGCGACCGATCGTCCTCGTCGTGCTCGACGGCTTCGGTATCGGCCGGGACCCGGCCGGGGATGCGATCGCCGCCAGCCCGATGCCCGTCTGGCGGGGACTCCTGGAGCGTTGGCCGCACAGCGTGCTCCAGGCATCGGAGGAGGCGGTCGGCCTGCCACCCGGCCAGATGGGCAACTCCGAGGTCGGGCACCTGAACCTTGGAGCGGGGCGTCCGGTGCTCCAGGACCTTCCACGCATCGATGCCGCGATCGACGACGGCACGTTCTTCGCCCGTCCGGCGTTCCTGAGCGCCTGTCGCCGTGCCCGCGAACGGCGTGGGGTGCTCCACGCCGTGACGCTGATCGGCCCGGGCGGCGTCCACGCCAACGATCGCCATCTCGTGGCACTCGCCAGGCTCGCGGTACGCGAGGGCGTCGAGCGGCTGGCGATCCACGCCCTGCTCGACGGTCGCGATACGCCGCCGTCATCGGCGCTCGGTTTCGCGCTCGACCTCGAGAAGCGGCTCGCGGACGCACATCCGGCCGCGATCATCGCGTCGGTCGGCGGCCGGTATTTCGCGATGGATCGCGACAGGCGCTGGGACCGCACCAAGCGGGGCTACCACGCCATCGTCCACGCCGAGGCCGCCCATCGAGCGTCGACCGCCGCACGCGCGATCGAAGCCGCCTACGCGCGGGGCGAGACCGACGAGTTCGTCGCCCCGACGATCGTCGGGGAGGGGATCCCCGTACACGACGGCGACCCGATCGTCCACCTCAACTTCCGCGCCGATCGAGCGCGCCAGCTGACCCATGCCCTCGCCGATGACGACACCTTCGCCGGGTTCGACCGGACGTCGCCCTCGGGCCGTCCCGCGCCGACCGACCTCGAGGTCGTCACGATGACCGAATACGAGGAGGACCTCCCGGTCCTGGTCGCGTTCCCGCCCGAGATCGCGCGCTCGTTGGCGCAGGCGATGAGCGAAGCGGGCTGGCGTCAGTTCCACGTCGCCGAGACCGAGAAATACGCGCACGTCACGTACTTCTTCAACGGCGGGGTCGAGGCACCTTGGCCGGGCGAGGATCGCGAGCTGATCCCGAGCCCCCGGGTCGCCACGTATGACCTGCAGCCGGCGATGTCGGCACCCGGCGTCACCGACGCGCTCGTGGCCGCCATCGGATCGGGGCGCTACGACTTCATCGTCGCGAACTACGCGAACCCGGATATGGTCGGCCACACCGGCGTATGGGACGCCACGACCGAGGCCCTCGCCACAGTCGACGCCTGCCTCGGGCGGGTGGTCGCGGCGATGGAGGCCGTCGAGGCGGCCGACCCGGACGGGCCCGGGGCGCTGCTCGCGATCACCGCGGATCACGGCAACGCCGACGACCTGCGCGACGAGGGAGGGCGACCGGTCACGGCCCATTCCCT
>JBIOWA010000120.1:0-9051 GCA_044868045.1 Candidatus Limnocylindrales bacterium | reverse complement strand
AGCTTCACCGGCTGGAGCAACAGCCGCGAGGGCTCTTGGATCAAGACGGAGGACGACCCACTTGATCCGCACCCGCTCAAGGAACAGGCACAGACGCTCGCCGCGATCAAGTTCCTCGAGCACGCCGTCCTCGAGGCACCGCTCGAGGGGATCGTCGTGCGCTACGGCGGTCTCTATGGCCCGGGGTCGTCGGAGAAGCTCGTCGAGATCCTGAATCGGCGGATGTTCCCGGTCATCGGCAACGGTGCCGGGATGGTGTCGTCGACCCACATCGACGACGCGGCGGGCGGGACACTCGCCGCCCTCGAGCGCGGTCCGCGCGGCATCTACAACGTCGTCGACGACGAGCCAGCGCCCTCTCGCGAGTTCATCCCGGCGATCGCCGAAGCGGTCGGGGCGAAGCCGCCGCTCCACGTCCCCGCGTGGCTCGGCCGGCTCTTCGCGGGCGAGGTCGCGGTGACGATGATGACCAAGGGTCGAGGGTCGTCGAACGCCAAGGCGAAGCGCGAGCTCAGCTGGCAGCCGATCTGGCCGAGCTGGCGTGACGGCTTCCGGCGAGGGCTCGATACGCCGGTGCCGCTGCCGCGGCCAGCACCCGATATCGACCTTGGGGCAATCTCTGCAGCGTGACCCGCGATGGTGGGGCGGGTGTCGCCGAGGCCTATGTCGACCTCCGCCCTTTGCTGTTCTCGATCGCCTACCGGATGCTCGGCAGCGTCAGCGAGGCGGAGGACATCGTCCAGGAGGCCTTCATCCGCTTCCAGCGAGCCCTCGCCGACGACACCGTTGTCGAATCTCCGAAGGCATATCTGTCGGCCGTCGTCACCCGCCTGGCGATCGACCATCTCAAGTCGGCCCGCGTCCGGCGCGAGACCTACGTCGGCGAATGGCTGCCCGAGCCGCTGGTGACCGACGAGGGCACCGGCGACCCGGCCGAGCACGCCGAGCAGGCCGACTCGCTGTCGATGTCGTTCCTCGTCCTGCTCGAGCGGCTGACCCCGGTCGAGCGGGCAGTCTTCCTGCTCCACGACGTGTTCGACTACGACTTCGAGGAGGTAGGCCGGATCGTCCGCCGGACGCCGGCGAACTGCCGCCAGCACGCGGTCCGGGCACGCCGCTTCATCGCCGAGAACCGGCCTCGCTTCGACACCGATGAGGCGGAGCGCGACGAGCTCGTAAGCCGGTTCTTCGCCGCCGCGGAGCGGGGCGATCTCGACGGCCTGATCGAGCTGCTCGCGGAGGACGTGATCGTCCATGGCGACGGTGGCGGCAAGGTCCCGCAGTGGTACGAGCCGATCGTCGGCGCCGACAAGGTCGCCCGGCTGTTCGCAGGGATGGGCCGCCAGACGGAGACGCTGGGAGCGACGTTCGAGCCGCACCGGATCAACGGCCAGCCCGGGGTCATCTTCCGCGGCCCGCACGGCGGCGTCTTCTCGGTGATGTCGATCGAGGTCGTCGACGGCCGAATCGCGACGATCCGGTCGGTGGTGAACCCGGACAAGCTCACGCACCTTGGTCCGGTCGAGAGCCTGCGCGCCGTGATGGACGAGGCTCGATCGCCCGACTGAGCTGTAGCACCCGAAACAGGTGATACGAGCGAGTCCCCTCGTCGACCCCAAGTATCGACGGCAGCAGGAACCCGACCAGGACCATCGCCCCTTGATCCGGGTGGGAGCCGGGTCGCTCGGCTCAGCCGCGCTTGCGATCGACGAACGCCTGCATCCGTTGGCGAGTGTCTGGGGACCGGAAGCAGTCGAGCTCGGCCTCCTCCTCACGGAGGGTCGCGCTGGCGAAGTCGCTGTCCATGGCCTGATGCAACAGCTGCTTGGTCCAGCCGACGCCGACTGCCGGGTACGCCGCGACACGGCGCGCGAACGCTTCCGCCTCGTCGACGAGTCGGTCCGGCTCGATCACCCGGCTGACGAGCCCGATCCGCTCGGCCTCGTGCGCGTCGAGGTTGTCGGCGGACAGCGCCAGGTAGAGCGCCCGTCCGAGCCCGACGATCCGTGGCAACAGGTACGTCATGCCGCTCGTCGGGCTCAGGCCGAGCGGCGTGTCCGGGAGGCCGAACTGCGTACCGACCGCGGCGAACCGGACATCGCACATCAACGCGAGCTCGAAGCCGCCGGCGAGCGCATAGCCGTGGATCGCCCCGATGATCGGCTTCGGGCACGACCGGAACGCTGCGGACAACCGCATATATCGGGAGATCGTATCGGCGAACTGGCCCTCATCCATGCCATGCATCTCATTGATGTCGCCGCCCGTCGAGAACGCTCGGCCGCCACCGGTCAGGACCGCCGCCCCAACGGCCTCGGAACGACCGATCTCCTCGACGACCTCGAGCAAGCTGTCCAGCATCTCGACGCTGATCGCATTCAACTTCTCCGGGCGGTTGAGCGTGATGAGCGCGACGTCGCCCCTGATCTCGACGTCGATCACGGCCACTGGACGGCCTCCCCTCGATAGCTGCGTGCGACACGGCGCGTCTTGCCCTCCCCCGCGATGGCGCCCGGTTGGACGAGTGTCACGTTCGCCGTGAAGTTCAGGTCCCGCTGCAGCTGCTCGACGACCTCGCGAGCCACCGAGTCGTGGCGGTCCGGCGGAACATCGGCGGCGACTTCGACCGACAGGGACACCGGGTAGTCGATCGGGGGCGGTCGATCGAGGTCGACGCGGAACTCACCGGTGACCAGTGGCGCAAGCGACATGAGAGAGGCCTGGATCGCCAGCGGGAAGACGTTGACGCCCTTGACGATGAACATGTCGTCGGACCGGCCGAGGATGCGGAAGCGGAAGCTCGTCCGACCGCAGGCGCATGGCTCGGTGAACACCTGCATCAGGTCGTGTGACCGCATCCGCATCAGCGGGCTGGCCTCCCGGTGGATCGAGGTGTAGACGACTTCGCCTTGCTGCCCGTCGGTGAAGGGCAGGACGTCGCCGCTGTCAGGGTCGATCAGTTCCGCGACGGCGAACCCTGTGCCGCCGAAGTGCACGCCGTTCAACTGTTCGCACTCGCCGGAATGGAGCCCGAGCTCGCCCGTCCCATATTGGTCGCGCGCGACCATCCCCCAGATGGTTTCGACCTTTTCCCGATAGCCCGGCACCTGCAACCCGGCCTCGCCCGAGAAGTACCCCTTCCGCAGACCCACGGACTTCGGTTCGATGCCCAGATCCCGGGCTACCTCAGCGAGGCGGATCGCGTAGGACGGCGTCGCCCAGATGCCGACCGGGTCGGTCATGGCGGACATCATCGTCAGCAACCGCTCGGAGTGTCCGACGCCGAACGGGACGGTCGCGGCACCGAGGGTCTCGAAGGTCAGGTGGTCGCTGAGCCCTCCCGAGTACAGGTTGTAGTTCATGCACTCGAAGACGACCTCGCCGGGACGGCAGCCCATCGCCCAGAGCGCCCGAGCGCCCATCTCCCCGTAGTCATCGATGTCCCGCCGCGTGAGGCCGATACGGATCGGTTGGCCGGTCGTGCCACCCGTCGCCTGGATACGGACGATCCGCTCAAGCGGGGCACACTGGTTCAGACCCAGGAGCGTGCCGTCGGCCTGGGAGTCGGCGACTTCGGTTTTCTCCAGGAACGGGATGCGGGCGAGGTCCTCGACGTGGCGGATCTCCGCTGGCTTGACCCCGACCGTATCGAGCGTTTCGCGGTAGAACGGGCTGGTCGCGTAGTTGTACGCGATCTGCTCGGCGAGGCGCTCGTTCTCGAGCCGTCGCACATCGCGAGGAGACAGGGTCTCGATCTCTTCGTTCCAGTAGCGCCTGCTGGTCACGCCGACAGCTTCGCGCATCGGCAGGCGTAGAGAAGCTCCAGCGGGCGAGCTCGGGCCTTATTCGATCTCGATCGTTTCCCGCTCGCGGGAACGGCCGGCGGCCCGGGCCTCGGCTTCGTCGAGACGCTGGATCCAGAAGTCGACGATCGAGCGGACGCCGAGGAGTTGCTCGCGACCGGCGTTGCGGAAATGCTCGCTGGCCTCGGGCGGCATGACCTTGTCCAACATGCTTCGGCCCCGAGCGCGGAGGCTCGGGGTTCGCTCCAGACGCTCGATGCGCGACTCGAGCTCGGCGATGCGCTCGTCCTTCGAGAGCCGGGCGACGACGTCGGGGGCGGCACCTCGTCCGCGGGTCGGTCGGGTCGAATCGGTCATCGTCGTCCTCCTCGGTGACCGGCCTTGGCCGGAGCCTCGAACTGGATCCGTAACGTTCCGTTGTTCATCTTCGCGCCCTTTGTCGGCGCATCGATCAGCGCCCGCGGCAGGACCAGGGTCCGCCGCCACGCGCCGACCTGCAACACCAGCTCGTCCGAGCGGCGCGACAGATGCAGCTCGCCTCGCTCCGTGAACGGCAGCGCGACCTGGAGCACGTACATCCCGTCCTCGCGACTGACCCGGTAGGGCTGACCACGGTAGTGGACGGCTGTCGGGTCGCCGTCGCCGAACAGCGCGACGCCGATCTCCCGCAACTGGTCGACGCCCACCATCTCGTGGTCGAACTGCGGGATCGTCCGGACCGGCACCGGCCCGAACTCCTGGTGGACTGTCGGGAGATACCGCTGCTGCGCCTCGCGCAGTTGGGCGAAGTACGGGCCCGCATCCGTCGGCAGCACCCGGTTGGCGATGATCATGTCGCTCGGATAGCCGAAGAGATGGAAGTACGTGAAGGACCGGCGCGCCTCGACGACCGACAGCTTGTCGAGGGTGAGCGTGATCCGGACAGACGTATGGTCAGGGTCGCTCAGCAGCCGGTGCACGTCGCCCAGGCGGTCGAGCAGCCGCTCCGCCGCGGCGAACACCTCGTCGTGCGGGATCGGGATGCCGAGCATTCGCTCGAGCATCGGTCGGCCAAGGCGGCTCACCCGCCGGCCGATCGGAGCGATCCGCTCGATCCACCAGCGACTGGCGTCGGGCAGCGACAGCAGGCGGAGCGTTTCGCCGGTCGGTGCGGCGTCGACGACGATGACGTCGTACTTGCCGGACTCGACGTGGTCGGCGATCCAGAGCAGGTTCCCGAGCTCGTCCATGCCCGGCAGGACGGTCATCTCCTCGGCCATGACCTCGTCGAGGCCGCGCCAGGCGAAGAGCTCCGCGACGTAGTCCTGGATCGTCCGCCAGTAGCGGGCGATGTTGTAGTAGACGTCGGGCTCCTGGCCAACGAGGTTCGCTGCGATCGGCGTCGCTTCGGGACCGAGGGGCACGTCGAAGGCGTCTGCGAGGCTGTGGGCGATGTCGGTCGAGAGGACGATCGTCCGAAGGCCCCGGTCGGCACAGAGGAGCGCCGTCGCAGCCGCGATGCTCGTCTTCCCGACGCCGCCCTTGCCGGTGTAGAGCAGGATCCGGGCCATCGGCAATGCTCGATCGGTTGAGGTTGAAGGCGAATCGTACCCCGTGGCTGGCAGCGGCCGCTTCGGCGTCTGTGTTTGGCCGGCGTGGTCAAGGGGGTGATCGATAGCGTGCCTGCCCAGCGGGCCGGCGACCCCGCCGGCCGATGTCGCCGGTTTGATTGACAGCGAAGGTGCCCCGGCTAGCATCGGGCCGTCGGGCACCCCTGCGATGGACGGGCGATGAAGACTCAGGAGCGACAGGTCCCGGCGCTCCGGGAGCGGCTCGCGCTCGGGGGCGATCGTGTCACGCTGCGCGTCATCCCACAGCATCCGCGCAAGACGCCCGATCCGGTGGAGGTGACCGTCAAGGCGCCGATCAATGCGGGCCCGGTCGGCGCACACGTCGCGGTCTTCGACTACGACCGTGAGCGAGATCGAATCATCCAGCCCTCAGTTCCGAGCAGTCCTCCCGGCTTCCCGCAGTACGCCGTCGAGGACCCGCACTTCCACCAGCTCAATGCCTATGCGATCGCGGAGCGCGCGATCGACTTGGTCGAGTTCGAGCTCGGCCGCCTCCTGACATGGGGGTTCGAGGCCAGTCGGCTCATCGTCTTGCCGCATGCGGGGTATCTCGCGAACGCGTTCTACGAGGAGGACACCCACAGTCTCCAGTTCTTCTCGTTCCGGCAACCTGACGATTCGATCTACCACACGTCGCTGGTCCACGACGTCGTCGCCCACGAGACCGGCCACGCTTTGCTTGATGCGGTTCGCGACCGCTTTACGGAGGGCAACCACCGCGAGACCGCGGCGCTTCATGAAGCCGTCGGCGATCTCGCCGCGGTGTTCGCCGCGTTCAGCCACGAGGTGGTTCGCACCGACTTCCTCAAGGCCGCCGGCCCGACGTTGCGCGGCCCGAATCTGGTCGCGTCGATCGCCGACGACTTCGAGGCGGGCGCGAGCGGCTCGCTCGCGTTGCGCGACATCTCGGCGCCGGTCGACCCACGGATCTTCGCCGAGACGACCGATCCGCACGTTCTGTCGCTGAAGCTCACGGGCGCCCTTTGGGAGTGCCTTATCCGGATGTACGACGTGGCGCGGCGTGACGGCTCGGGGCCCGAGGTGGCCTTTGGTCTTGCCCGAACGGCGCTGCAGCGGATGGTGGTCCGCGGTCTGGACTACCTCCCGCCTGCCGATGCGACGTTCGCGGACTTCGCGACCGCGGTCTACCGCGCCGATCGGTTCGCTCACCCCGACGACCGGAACGGCTTTCGACGCGTGGTGGCGCAGACGATCGTAGACCGGGGGATCGTGCCGGACGCGACCTCGATAGCCGACGAGTCAGACGCCGAAGGAGGCTGGGCTGCGTTGCCCACCACGTGGCCGCGCCCGACGCTGGCGGAGGCCTATGTCTTCCTCGACCAGAATCGTCGCCGCCTCGCACTGTCGACCCAGCCGAAGTACCGCGACTTCGTGGTGCGCGACCTGCAGATCGTCAGCCGGCCACCCGACCACGAGGCCATCGATGCGGTCGTCATCTGCTATGAGTACCCCGTCGACGTGAGGCTCGGTGCCGGGATGCCGAACGACCTTGCCGGCTTGTGGCTCCCGATCTGGGGTGGCGGGACGCTGGTCTTCGATGCCGATGGCGCCGTGCGCCATCACGCGGAGAAACCGGTGACCAAGGAACGGATCCGCGACGTGCTCTCCTACATCCGCGACGTCGTTACGACCTCATTGATCCGCACGGATGCGGCTCGAGTCGACCGGCTGCTGACGACGTCGACGTCGGCTGCACTATTCGTCGCGTCGGTGGCCGGCGACCGCCTGACGATTCGAAGCAACCCGGCAGCCCGCTGCGGCTCGCGGTCGAACCAGGGCCTCCTGTCATGAGGCTCCGCGTCCGCGCCTACAACGTGGGCTTCGGCGACTGCATCTTGCTGTCCTGGGACGAACCCGATCGGGTGCATCACGCGTGGGTCGACTTCGGGACCCACTTCCGCGACGATGACTCGTCATATCCGGGGGTCGTGGCCAGCGTCCAGGCGGCTACCGGTGGCCAGCTCGACCTCCTGATGGTCACGCATCGCCACCTGGATCACCTAGCCGGGTTCTACGCGACGCGCCAGCAGCTCGCCGACCAGTTCCAGATCGAACGGATCTGGTACGCCCACGTCACGCCGACGCTCGATGCGAAGTTCGAGCTCGCTATGACGCGGTTGGGCACGCTGCTGCCCGATGAACTGCTCACGGGCTCGAGCACCATCGCCGCTATCTACCAGAACAACCTCGGCATCTCGAACAAAGACCGGATGGCTGGCATTGCGGGCCTCGTCCATCCCACCGCGGTGTTCGCGATCCACCGTGAGCTGGATCTCACGAACGCGCTGCCGCCGGGCTGGTCGGAAATGGCCCTCGATGTCCTTGGGCCGGAACAGGACAGCGCCAAATACTTTGCTCCGATCGACACGTCGCTGCGGACGCGTGCGGCGCTCGACGCGCATGTCGATGCGTGGGCATCGGTCGGGGCGCCCGAAGCGATCGACGTCACCGCCGCGGGCGAGGGCGATACCCGCATCGACGATCCGACCGCGGTCCCGGACTTCCTGAAGTTAGCCGACTTCGCTCGCCTGCGCCGCCTCCTCCGTGGCGGTGGGACGGACTTGCTGGCCGCCGTCAACACGAGCCGCAACAACACGTCCATCGTGTCCCGCTGGCGGTGGAGGGACGTGACGCTCTTGCTGACAGGCGACGCCGAGCTCGAGACGTGGCAGATCATGCGCGACCTCGGCACGAACTTCGCATCGACGGTACTCAAGGTCGGTCATCACGGCAGTATCAACGCGTCACCGGCCTGGTCGTATGAGCAGGTGTTCCCGACCAGGAAGAGCGGCAACGCAATCCTGCTGTCCACGAATCCGGCGACGTTCAACGACGTCAACGAGGTCCCGAAGGAGGAGGTCGTCGAGGGTTGGACCCGTCGGATGCGTTACCCGAGTCGCTTTCGGCGGACCGATTCGGTCGCGCGCGGCGCCTACGTCGAGCACGTCTTCGACCGCGCGTAGGGCGACGTTGGTTCGCTTCGTCGAGCCAGATGCCCTCCCACGCGGCTCCGAGAGTCAGCGGACCCGATATGTCAACCCCACGTGCCCGCCGGGAGCGATAGGTTGGTCCCATTGCCACCCGGCCGACATAGCATGGGCGCATGACCGAAGCGCCGATCGTGCGCACGCTCGCGGATGTCCGGGCGTCCGATCTCGGGAGCGTGGGCGGGAAGGCCGCGAACCTGGGCGAGCTCGTCGCGAACGGCTTTTCGGTGCCCGACGGCTTCGTCCTGACCACCGATGCGTACCGTGCGGCCGCCGACTCGGCAGGGGTCGACCCCAGCAGACCGGAGGAGGCGGCCGAACGGCTGCGCAACGCCGACCTCCCGGCGGCCGTGGTGACGGCGGTGCTGGAGGCCTATCGAGGCCTCGGCGGCAGCTCCGTCGCCGTCCGATCGTCGGCGACCGCGGAGGACCTGCCCGGGGCTTCGTTCGCCGGCCAACAGGACACGTACCTCGGCGTCGAGGGCGATGCGCAGCTCCTCGATGCGATCCGCCGGTGTTGGGCATCGCTGTGGAACGAGCGGGCGGTTGCCTACCGCCGCGACCACGGGATCGATGATGAAGGCGTCGGCCTGGCCGTCGTCGTCCAGCGCATGGTCGACGCGACGGCGG
>JBIOWA010000119.1:0-4654 GCA_044868045.1 Candidatus Limnocylindrales bacterium | reverse complement strand
ACGTCCTCCGGATGGGCCCGCGACCGGCCTGAGTCGTGGCGGGCACAAACGACAGCGAGCCGCAGCACCTCCGCGTCCTGATCGCGAACGAAAGGCGCGATCGGCTCGAGCTACTTGCGCAGGTCGTAACCGGTCTCGGACACGAGGTGATCGCCCGCGAGATCTACGTCAAGGAGGTCGGAGCCGCCACCGAGCGCGAGCGGCCGGATGTCGCCCTGGTCGGCCTCGGCCTCAGCTCGGAGCACGCCCTCGAGCTGATCGCGGAAATCGTGCGCGAAGCCGCGTGCCCGGTGATCGCGCTTCTGTCTTCCAAGGATCCTGAATACGTCCGGGAAGCGGCGAAGCGAGGCGTCTTCGCCTACATCGTCGACGGCGACGCCGAGGGGCTGCAGAGCGCGATCGACATCACGCTGCAGCGCTTCGCCGAATACCAGAGCCTCCAGGGCGCATTCGGCCGGCGCGCGCTGATCGAGCAGGCCAAAGGCATCCTCATGGCGCGGCACGGGATCGACTCTGACGGCGCATTCGAAATGCTCCGCGACCATTCGCAGCACAACGGCCGAAAGCTGGTCGACGTGGCGCAGGCGGTCGTCGACAGCCATCTGCTGTTGCTACGGCCAACGCAGGCACCCGAGCCTGCAGCGTAAACCGCGGCGTCCGTCAGCTCGGCGGCTCGAGTTACCACGCCGCCCCATCTCGTGAGGAGATGCCGGGTTACCTCTTCCGACGACCTAGGCGATCTGCTCGGCCAGCCCGATGAGGATCCCCTCAGGGCCGCGGATGTAACAAAGCCGATACTGGTCCTCGTACTGGACCAGGTCACCGACCAACTCGGCTCCGTGCGGGCGAAGCCGGGCAAGCGTGTCGTCGATGTCCTCCACGGCGAACATGACGCGCAGGTAGCCGAGAGCGTTGACCGGAGCGTCCCGGTGATCGGCAACCGGCTCCGGCCTGAGAAACCGCGAGATCTCGAGCCGGCTGTGGCCGTCCGGCGTGCGCAGCATGGCAATCTCGACGCACTGGTCGCCTAGGCCGGTGACGCGCCCGGCCCATTCCCCTTCGATCGTGGCCCGCCCTTCGAGCTCGAGGCCGAGCTCGGTGAAAAACGAGACTGCGGCATCGAGCGACTCCACGACGATGCCGACGTTGTCCATCCGTTGAAGCGTCACGCGGCCCACTCTAGGCTGACACGGAGAAGTCCGCGCTTCCGGGGCCTTCCAGCAGGGGGACAGGATTTGAGGCCGCATCTCCCGGGCTTTCCTCAATAGAGGGCTAAGCGTCTGGCGTACGGGACCATCCCACGGAGGGATGTCGCTCCGTGGTGATCGAGTCGATGAGAGACGAGCTCACAGACTCGTCCGTGGGCGTCTCGCTTCAAGGAGGTCTCTGCTCCTATGCAGAAGCTCTACAACTGGCTCGCCCGCGACGATGGGCAGACGATGGCCGAGTACGGCGTCGTCCTTGCTGTCATCACGATCGCCGTCTTCGGCGCCCTCGCCCTGCTCGCGGGCAACATCACGAACGCTCTGACTCGCGTCGCCGGCTACATCACGTAGTCGAGCTCCGGTGAGACCCGGCGGCGTGGCCTGGAAGACGTTCCGAGCCACGCTGCCAAGAACCAAGGCCCTGCGCCCTTAGGATCGTGGCATGAGGATCCGCGCCGCAGTCCTCGAGGAGTTCGGCTCGCCGCTCCAGGTTCAGGAGGTCGACCTGGCGGAGCCGAGGGCGGGTGAGGTCCTGGTTCGCCTCGCCGCCTGCGGGGTTTGCCACACAGATCTCTACACGGCCTCGGGTGCGGATCCTTCGGGGTATGCGCCCACGGTGCTCGGCCACGAGGGCGCAGGTCGCGTCGAGACGGTTGGCGAGGGGGTCTCGTCCGTTCGCCCCGGGGATCACGTTCTGACCCTCTTCTCCCCGCAGTGCCGCGAATGCGAGCACTGTCGGGACGAGCGGACGAATCTCTGCCTGGCGATCCGGGAGCAGCAGAACCAAGGCTTCCTGCCGGACGGCACGACGAGGCTCTCGCGCGCCGGGGAGCCCATCCGTCATTTCATGGGCACGTCGACCTTCGCCGAATATGCCGTCCTGCCCGAGATCGCACTCGCGAAGATCTCGCCCGAGGCCCCGTCGACGGAGGCGTGCGTGTTCGCGTGTGGGCTGTCGACGGGCATCGGCGCGGCCTTGAACACCGCGAAGGTCCAGCCAGGCGCGACGTGCGCAGTCTTCGGCACCGGGCTGGTCGGGCTGGGCGCAGTGGCGGGTTGCCGACTGGCGGGCGCAGAGAGGATCATCGCGGTCGACCTTTCGCCTGAGCGCCTCGAGCTTGCGCGCGGCCAGGGCGCCACGGATGTGCTCACCGCGGGGCCAACCACCGTCGATGAGATCCTCGAGGCGACCGACGGCTTCGGCGCGGACTACACGTTCGAAGCCACGGGCCGCGTCGACGTGATGCGGCAGGCGGTCGAATCGGCGCGCATGGGTTGGGGCCTCGCCACTGTCTGCGGGGTCGCCGGAAAGGGCGAGACGCTCGACGTCGTACCCCGCCTCCTCATCACAGGCCGCCGTGTCGCCGGTTCGTCCTTCGGAGGGGTCAAGGGCCGTGACCAGGTGCCCGAGCTCGTCGACCGCTGGCTGGCAGGCGAGCTCGACGTCGCTCCGCTGATCAGCCACACAATGTCGCTCGACGAGGTCAACGATGCCTTCGAGCTCATGGAGGCGCAGGACGGCATCCGCTCCGTGGTCGAGTTTCACTGACCATCGCAAAGGCAGAGGCGCAGTCAAAGATGAAAGGCCCCGTTTCCGGGGCCTTTCCAGTAGCGGGGGCAGGATTTGAACCTGCGACCTCCGGGTTATGAGATCTATTCGGGGCGACGGGCTAGGGGCTGTACCGCACGGTTATGCGGTCCCACGTCCTGCCAGGTGCTCCCAGGTGTTCCCAGGTGGGCCAAAGTTTGGGCCAAAGTTCTTTGCCCAGACACCGAGCCCGCTGGAAATCGTCACCCGTTTCGGGCTGGGGAGCCGTAAACTCCGCCGCCAGAAGGGGGACTTGCATGAGAGCTCGGTTGGCCGCGCTCATCGGACTCAGCCTGGTGATTGCCGGAGCGGCAGCGGCCCTCGCCTGCGCAGTGGCTGCACCCGCGCTGGGGGTTTCCGGGAGCGCACGAGGCAGCGAAAACCGACACTCACTGCCGCCACGCAGCAACTCGCCGCTCATGGGCGAGGCGGTAGTTACTTGCAGCGGCGGCGCGATCACGATCAACGAAGTGGGCGAGGCAACGCCGTATCCATCGGCCTGCGTCGTCTCCGGTCTCGACGAGGACGTGATCTCCGACGTCAACCTGACGCTGACCGGATTGACGCACACCTGGCCCGACGACATCGACATCCTGCTCGAATCGCCGACGCCGACGACACCGTCGAACGCCTTCCTGATGTCCGACACAGGGGGCATGAACGACGTCAACGCCATCAATCTCACCCTGGACGACGAGGCCGCCACGAAACTGCCGGACGAGAACCTGATCACGACAGGCTCCTACCGGCCGGCCAACTACGCGGGCCCCGGGACGGACGAGTTCCCGCCCCCCGCGCCGACGCCCTCTGGGCAGGTCAACCTTTCGGCCTTCGACGGGACGGGGCCGAACGGAACCTGGAAACTGTGGGTGGTCGACGACGAGATCAACGATCTCGGCAGCATCACGAGCTGGTCGCTGACGATCACGACCATCGCCGGCGTGCCACCGCCACCGCCGCCACCACCTCCGCCACCGCCACCACCTCCGCCACCTCCGCCTCCGCCTCCGCCTCCGCTATCGAGCTGTTCCGGCGGGGCGATCACGATCAACGACAACCTGCCGGCGACCCCCTATCCGTCGACCTGTGTCGTCTCCGGGATGATCCGGCCGATCGTCGACGTCAACGTGCAGTTCAACGGCCTCAGCCACACCTATCCGGACGACATCGACATGCTGCTCGTCTCACCGGGCGGGCAGAGCGCGACGATCATGTCGGACACCGGCGGCTCGACCGAGCTGGTCGGCTGCGATCTCACGCTCGACGATCAGGCAGCGCAGGCGCTGCCCGACTTCGATCCGATCGTCTGCCCCGGCAGCTATATGCCGGCTGACTACGAGCCCGGCGATCCGTTCCCAGGCCCGGCTCCGACGCCGAGTGGGAACGTCAGCCTCTCGACGTTCAACGGCGGTACCGCGAACGGGACTTGGGAGCTGTACATCGTCGACGACGCCGGCGCAGATATCGGCACAATCGTGGACTGGTCACTCGAGGTCATCACCGAGGGGCCGCCACCGCCTCCACCTCCGCCACCTCCACCGCCGCCTCCGCCTCCGCCTCCACCGGGGTGCCCGGCCGGCTCGGTCGGGGTGAGGATCGGAGACCTCTTCTTCAACCCGTATACGGTCAATATCTTCGCGGGCCAGACCGTGTGCTGGTGGAACCAGGGACAGGTTGCCCACACCGTCACCTCCGACACCGGCCTGTTCAACTCAGGAACGTTGAATCCGGGTCAGATCTTCTCGTTCACCTTCACTACGGAAGACGGCTACCTCTACCACTGCAACTTCCACCTCCCGGGAATGATCGGATCCGTGATCGTCATGGGTCCGCCGCCGCCTCCGCCTCCGCCTCCGCCTCC
>JBIOWA010000118.1:0-8575 GCA_044868045.1 Candidatus Limnocylindrales bacterium | reverse complement strand
CGAGGCGGCCACGATCATGGACGCGATCCTTGGCGCCGTCGATGCCGCGGGCGTGCCGCGGCAGGATGTCAGGACGACGCAGCTGTCGATCCAGCCACGCTACGACTATCGCGACGGGCGACCGCCGACCCTGACCGGGTACGAGCTTGCCAACGTCGTCGAGGTCACGATCCGGGACCTGGCGAAGCTCGGCGATGTCGTCGATGCCTCGCTGGCGGCCGGCGCCACGAGCATGGACGGGCTGGCCTTCCGCATCGCCGAGCCGGCGCCGGCCGAACACGAGGCTCGGCAGCTCGCGATGGCCGATGCGCGGGCGCGGGCCGAAGTGCTGGCGGCGGCCGGCGGACTCCAGATCGAGGGGGTGACTGACATCGTGGAGGGCGGCGGCGGCACGCCGCCGATGCCGTACCCCAAGGCCGAGCGGATGATGCTGGCCGCCGACGCGGCCACCCCCGTCGAAGCTGGTGCGCAGGAGGTCGTCGTCGCGGTCACGGTGACGTTCCGCGCCCGCTGAGAGCGGCGACCTCAGGAGCCGCTGGCGCCGATCCGGAGGAGTGAGCCGGTCGACAGATCGGTGGCGATCACCTCGCCCGATGGGTCTTCGACGATGGCGCTGATCGAGTAGTCCGTCGTCGCAACCTCGATCGCCTCGCGCGTCTCGTCGCTCGAGGCGCGCGCCGCGTCGACCGCCCAGAACCGGCCGGAGCAGTAGTCGGACAGGATGTACCAACCCTGCAGAGCGGGGTAGGTGCTACCCCGGTAGACCGCGCCGCCCGAGACCGAGCAGCCGACGTCGTGGCCGTATTCGGCGACGGGGAGCGTGAGCCCGGAGGTATCGCATTCCTCGCCCCTAAAGCAGTGGGCACCCTCCATGATGTTCCAGCCGAAGTCGAGGCCTTTCGAGCCGGCCCGCGCGACGTCGATCTCCTCCCAGGCGTTCTGCCCGACGTCGGCGATCCACAAATCACCGGTGGCTCGGTCGAATCGGATCCGCCACGGGTTGCGCAGGCCGGTCAGCCAGATCTCGGGTCGAGCACCTGGCGTGTCGATGAACGGGTTGTCGGGTGGGATCCGATAGCGCGGATCGGCGTCGCCCCCCTTATCGACGGACACATCGATCCGCAGGACCTTGGCGAGCAGCGTGTCGAGGTGGCGGCCCGAGTCGAGCGGATCTCCGCCACCACCGCCGTCACCAGTGCCGATGTAAAGGAAGCCGTCGGGCCCAAAGACCAGTGAGCCACCGTTGTGATTGGCAAACTCATCCGCCATCGTCAGCCAGATCCTGGCCGTGCTCGGATCGGCGCGGTCCGGATCGTCGGCCATCGTGTCGTACGACGCGACCACCTGCTGACCGTCGAGGGCGGTGTAGTAGACGAAGAAGCGACCCGCCTCACCCGAGGGCAGGAAGGCCATACCCAGGAGTCCCCGCTCGCCACCGGCGGTGACGATGTCGGCGATGTCGAGGAACGGCGGGTCCCCGCGCTTGCCGTCGCGGACCATGGCGATCGTGCCGGGCTGCTCCACGACGAACATCGAGGTTGGGTCGTTGGGCCGCCAGGCGATGTCGAGGGGCCTGTCGAGCCCGCGCATGAGCGGCTCGATCGACAGGTTCGGCGCCGCCTCCGGAACGGGCGACACCGCGCTCTCAGATGGGGACGACGCCAGCGACGACGGTTGGCTCTGTTCCGGCGCCCTGCTCGACGGCGCCGGCGTCACGGTCTGGTTCCCGCATGCAACCAGGACGAGCAGCAGCGTCGTCGAGCCGAAGGCGAATCTCCGCATGGCCCCGGATGCTATCCGGGATCGCATCGAGGGGCCGGCTGCTACGCTCGAGGCGAAGCAGAACCACGGGTGGGATCGAGCGAGGAACGAACTGATGGACGCCTGGGAATTGTCCGACCTCGCGGCCGCGCGGGCCGGTTCGGGACGGCTGTACCACGAGTTCCTGTCGGTGCCCGACCTGTCAGGCGGCCTCTACGTCCTCGACGCCGGGGCCACGGACCCGCAGTCGCCCCACACCGAGGACGAGCTCTACGTCGTCATGTCCGGCAAGGGAAACGTGTTCGTCGGCGGTGAGGTGCGGCCGGTCGTTGCCGGTACCGTCGTGTTCGTCGCTACCGGCGTCGAACATCGGTTCCTCGACATCGAGGAGCGCCTCGTCCTCCTGGTCGCGTTCGGCCCGGCCGAGTACTCGCGCGGGTAGATTCCCATCGGGTCCTATGTCAGCCCCAGCAACGGTTTTCGAATGAACGAGCGTGACCGCACCACAGATTCGACAGTTTCCGTCGATATCGGCGAACACCCGTGCACAGCTGTGGGATTTGTGTCACGACGGCTGACATCTCGCTGCCGGGCTCCGCTCATCCGGCCGCGAGTCGCTCGGCGAGCTCGGCACCGCGACCGGTCTCGTCGTGGCGGAAGAAGACGAACGCATCGTCACCAGCGGCGAGGAACGGCTCGAGGCGAGCACGCCAGGTTGCGAGCTCTGCGTCCGAATAGTCGTGGCGCCGGAGCCGTAGATAGAGGAACGGGCCGGTGCGCCGGAGGACCGGCGGTTCTGGATCGTCCGGTCCTTCCGTCGCGCACATCACGGCCCCGGCGTCACGCAGCAGCCCGACGGTCTCATCGACCGCCCAGCTCGGATCGGCGAACTCGACGGTGAGCGGGAGGTCTCGCGGCCAGGCCGCGAGCAGCGCGGCCAATCGGTGGTCGTCGCGGCGGAGGTTGTCGGGCACCCTGAACAGCACCGTGCCGAGCCGGTCTGCGAATCGTCGGTACGGCTCGGTCAGCCATGGCAGGCCCGGATCCGGTGCTCCGCTCATCGCACGCCACGAGCCCCCGCGCTGGGCCTTCACGCTGAATCGAAAGTCGGGCGGGGTGGCCGCGAGCCAGGTCGCGACCTTCGTTTCGGACGGCGACTGGTAGAAGGTGTTGTTCAGCTCCACGGCCGGCAAGCGCGAGGCATAGTGGGCGAGCAGCGCGTCACCCTTGAGGCCAGGCGGGTAGAAGCGGGGACTCCAGCCCGGATACGCGAACCCGCTCGTGCCGACGAGGAGCCGGCCGCGAGCCGCAGCCATGACGGTGTCAGTCGGTGGCGTCCGGTGGACCGCCCGGACAGGCCCGCTCGGAGACCGCCTGCATCGTCCGCTCGATCACGGCGAGGTCGGTGTCGTCGACCGCGCCCAGGAAATGCTCCGCGACGCCGCGCAGGTGGGTGCGCGATGCGCGCCGGAGTCGATCGAGGCCGGCCGACGTCAGGACGGCCTCGGCCCCGCGAGCGTCCGTCAGGCAGGCATCCCGCTCGACGAGACCGTCCAGCACGAGGCGATCGATCAGCCGCGTCACGCCGCTCTTGCTCAGGATCACGCGATCAGCCAGCTGGCGCATCCGGATCCGCCGGCCGGGAGCATCGGCGATCGTCAGCAGCGCGTCGTACTCGGCGAGCGAGAGGTCGTGCTCGGCGCGCAACTCATCATCGAGCCGCCTCGTGACCCAGGCGTGGGCGGTGAGGAACGCGCGCCAAGGTTCGAGTCGGGGGTCGCGAGGAGCCAGGGGCCGCTCTTCGGCCCGCTCGGTGACGGTCATGAGGATCGGATGCTACACCCTGGGTGGCTGCTCCATGTGATTGACGCCACAACGACGTGTAGTTGCGCGCGGCTGCTGCCATGATGATGTGATGTCTCGGAACGGGGTCGGTTCGACCGTCGACGCGGTGGTCATCGGCGGCGGGATCGTGGGCGTCAGCGCGGCGGCCTACCTGGCCGCGCAGGGTCGCCGGGTTGCACTGGTCGAGCGGACCGAGATCGCCGCCGGTGCCTCGGGGCGGAACTCCGGTGTCGTCCAACACCCCTTCGATCCGATCCTCGTCGACCTGCACATCGAGACGCTCGCGCTCTATCGCGGACTGGAGGGTCTGTCCTTACCGACGTCTCCCGTCGGGTTGCTCAACGTCACGCACGACGTCGGGGGAGCGCGCCGGCTGACCGCCGACCTGCAGGCCACCCATCCGCACTTCGGGCCGTCGTTCGTGTCGCCCGACCAGATGCATTCGCTCGAGCCGGCGGTTGCCCCGGGCGTGGCGGCCTGTCGGCTGGACATCGGCTACACGGTCGGTCCGGCGGCGGCGACCCGAAGCTACGCGGATTGGGCGCGCCGTCTCGGCGTCGAAATCCGGCTCGGATCTCCCGCCGGCGTGTGGCGTGACGAGGACCGGGCGGTGGGGGTCACGCTCGAGTCGGGCGACCGCATCGCCGCCGGCGACGTCGTCGTGGCCGCCGGTCCGTGGACGCCGTCGATCGTCGATCCAGGTGGGGTCTGGCGTCCGATCCGTCCCAACTGGGGCGTCGTCGTGCCTCTCCATCTGTCCGACCCGCCGAGGCACGTGCTGGAGGAAGCCGAGATCTCGATCGAGCCAGGAGCGGCGTCGGAGGACATGGCGATCGCGTTCAGCCTCGTGACGGCGGACGGTGCCTCGAGCCTCGGCTCGACGTTCCTCGAGGACGAACCCGATGCCGAGGCCGTGATCCCCACCCTGGTCCGGCATGGGGCGACGTTCGTGCCGTCGATCGCCACGGCACCGCGCCGGCGGCCCAGGCGCTGCGCTCGACCGCTGAGCATCGACGGCCGGCCGTTGGTGGGGGGCGTCCCCGGCATCTCCGGCCTCTGGGTCGCAGCCGGGCATGGACCCTGGGGGATCTCGACCGGTCCGGGATCGGGGCGACTGGTCGCCGACCTCGTCGACGGACGTGTTGCGGCCCCGCCACCCGCCTTGGACCCGGCCCGGTTCGGGGCGCCGTCGGTCTAGCGGCGCCAGCTCTCCGGATCGAACAGATAGAACGTCATCTGGCTGAACGCCTCGCCGAGTCGACCGAGGTGATCGCCGACCCGCTCGCCCAACGTCGATCCGTCGGGTCGATCCAGGACGATCGTCGGGGAGTCGGCCGGGAGGCCTCGATCGAACCCGGACGGATCGCGATCGAGATCGACGTCGAGATCGTGCAGCGTCAGGTGGGGATCGACTCGACCGATGCGGGCGATCACGGCGTAGGCGGCCACGGCTCCCGGAGCGTACTCCGGTCGGAGGCCCGCGGCTATCCTTCGACCGTGACCATGACCGCCCGCCGGTTCGGAGCCCAGAGCATGACCGCCGAGCTGCGTGACGTCCTCGTCAAGCGGCCCGGGGCGGCGTTCGGTGCCGCGTTCGACGAGCCCGCGCAAGGCTATCTCCATCCGGTCGACCTCGATGTGGCGCGTCGGGAACACGATGCCTTCACCGACGTGCTGGCCTCGCTCGGCCCGACGGTCCACGTCCTCGACGACGAGCTCGAGCACGATCCCGACCTCGTCTATACGTTCGATTCGTTGCTCGTCGCGGATGCCGGTGCGATCCCGCTTCGGCCGGGCAAGCCGAACCGGCTGGGCGAGCCGGCGGTGCTCGAGGCCTGGACGTCGGCGCAGGGGATCCCGACCGTCGGTCGGATCGAAGCGCCCGGAACGATCGAGGGCGGCGACACGTTCTGGCTGCTGCCCGACCTCCTGTGCATCGGCCGCACGCTTCGGACGAACTCGAGCGGGGTCGACCAGCTCGCGAACCTGATCGGCGGCGACGTACGGGTGTTCGACGTGCCCTACTGGCAGGGCCCCGCGGAGCTCATCCATCTGTTGAGCGTCATCTCGCCGGTCGCGGACGACCTCGCCGTCGTCTACCTCCCGCTGCTGCCCGTGGGGTTGTGGGAGCTGCTGCAGGACCTGGAGATCCGCCTCGTCAACGTACCGGAAGAGGAGTTCGCGACCCTCGGGTGCAACGTGCTGGCCGTGCGCCCGGGCGTGGTGATCATGGCCGAAGGAAATCCCGTGACCGCTTCGGCGCTGTCCGCCGCGGGCTGCGACGTGTCCACCTATCCGGCATCCGAGATCGGGATCAACGGTTCGGGTGGCCCGACGTGCATGACGCGTCCGATCCTTCGTGGCTGAGGTCGATCGCGACCGGCTGATCGACGACCTCCAGACGCTCGTTCGGACGCCCAGCATCACGGGCTCGGAGGAGATCGTCGCCGACTGGGCAGCCGGCGCCCTCCAGGAGCTCGGGCTAACGGTCGAGATGGTCCGCCCCGCCCTGGCGGGTATCCGGGCGGATCCTGCCTGGCCTGGCCAGGAGATGCCTCGGACGTCGTTGCCGGTGGTCGTCGGACGCGCTGGGGGAGGCGGCAGGCGGCTGATCCTGTCCGGCCACCTCGATGTCGTGCCGCCGGGTGACCTCGCGACCTGGACCTTCGACCCGTGGGCAGCGGAGATCCGCGACGGCCGACTGTACGGCCGCGGCGCCTGCGACATGAAGGGCGGCGTCGCCGCGATCCTGGCCGCTGTCCGGGCCCTCGTGTCTTCGGGAGACCTGTCGCGGCTGGACGGCGAGTTGATGGTCGTGCTCGTCCCGTCGGAGGAGGACGGCGGGCAGGGCACACTCGCCGCCATCCGCTCCGGGGCGGTGGGCGACATGGCGATCATCACCGAGCCATCACGGCTGGACGTCATCGTCGCCCACGCCGGCGCGATCACGTTCCGGCTCACCGTTCCGGGTCGGGCCGCTCATGCGTCGCGGCGGCGCGAGGGCGTATCGGCGCTCGACAAGCTGTTCGCGCTGACGCAGGCGCTTGCGGCCGACGAGGCGCGCCGGAACGAGGCTGAGACCGACCCGCTCATGACCGAGCTCGGGCTGCCGTATCCGACGATCGTGGGCATGGTCGAGGGCGGGGAATGGGCCTCGACCGTCCTGGATCGGGTCGTGGCCTACGGACGCTACGGCGTGCGCCTGGGGCAGGCACCGGCGGATGCGGAGCTCGAGCTGCGCGCGGTGGTCGTCGCCGCGTGTTCGGAGGATGACTTCCTGCGCGACCACCCGGCCACGGTGGAGATCACCGGCGGCCGGTTCGGATCAGCCAGGGTGGCTGTGGACGATGCCTTGCCCGCCGGGCTGGCGGATATCGCCGAGGCCGTGACGGGGCGTCGTCCCGCGATGCGCGCCGAACCGTACGGCGCCGACATGCAGATGTTCGTGAACCATGGCGGGACGCCGTGCGTGATCTTCGGCCCGGGCGATGTCAAGTTCGCCCACAGCGCGGACGAGTTCGTGCCGATCGACGAGGTCGAGACGTGCGCCCGGGTGCTGGCAGCCTGGGTGCTGCGGGAGGTCGGAAGGTAAGTTCAGGCCCGCGGCGACCGAGCGGTTGGTGCTCTTGGCGCCCCTTGACTCGGAGCGATCGCGTGGCACGCTCCGGTGAGGTGGACGGACCGAAGGGACCCATCGCGCCGTGGCTTGCTGAGCGGCTCGGGATGCCCCGTGAAGAGCTGCTCGATACAGCAGACATCGCGGCCCGACTTGGCGTGACGCGCCGGCATGTCGTCCGGCTTCGCCGTGACGACCCGGCCTTTCCACGGAACTTCAGCGGCCATGGCCGGGCACACGTCTGGCGTACCTCGGGCGTCGAGTGCTGGGCCGCGGCGCATCGACCGAACCGGCCGGAGGCTGGCGGTCGGTTTGTCGGCCAGGCGGCGGGGCTGCTCCTCGCCGCGGAAGCGCATGCCCGGCGGTTGAACGTGTCGTGGATCGACTCAAGCCTCTTCTGGCTGGCCATCGCAACAGGGGAAGCAGGTGCCGGGCTCCAGGCCGCGCTCGAGTCGATGGGGATCACGGCGGGGGCGATCGAAGACGAGGTCATCCGATGGCGCGGGACGGACGACGCCCCCAAGCGTGTTCGCCGGATGAACCCGCATGTCCAATCGTTCCTTGCCGCTGCCGATCGCTCCGCAGCCGAGGAAGGCCGGACGACCCTGCGGGCCCTCGATGTAGTCCTCTCGTTCATCGACGCCGAGTGGGAGCGCTATGTCGACATGCGGGCGGCACGCCCGACGGACCACCTGCTCGACGTGCTGGATCGCCGTGGACTCGAGATCGGCGAGCTGCGACGACGCCTCGTTGCGGCTGAGGCCGACCCGACGACGGTCGGCGGCTTCGAACGGCGCACGCTCAAGCCGCTCCGCAGGCGGACGGCAAGGAAGCTGCCGCAGCTGGAGCTGGCAGCGAACCCGTTGAGTCACGATCCATGGACGCGCTGGCCGTGGGGTGCCGCCTTCGCTCGGACCCGCGATGGACAGCACTTGAAGGTCAACGGCGAGGTCTGGTTCTTCAACATCGACGGCGACGGCTTCTACATTCGGGCACCCGACGGGCGGCCGGTCGGCTATCGGTACCGCATGGAGCCGCCGCCTCGTATCCGGCGGGGTCAACGAGTGGTCCGGCCGGTTAACGGGTTCATGGAGGTCCTGCCGATGCCGCCGGTCGAGATGGCCGACTGGCCCGATCGCCGCTTCTCGAGCGACGATTGACTCGCACTTGCTACTCATCGTTGAGGCGCATGAATCGGAAGCATTTGGGTCCATTTGCTTGTTGCCTATGCGCCTGAATGCCATGAAGAAGGGCCTCGCTGGTGACAACGTTGGGTTGTCAAAGCAACCAGCACCAGGAGGCCCAGACATGTTGTACGCCGGATTGGACCTGTCGCGCCAGCGGCTCGATGTG